>JBICHM010000020.1:0-4573 GCA_043101835.1 Phycisphaerales bacterium
GATCATCGTGCCCCGCTTCGTGCTGGCGGAGTTGCAGCTGCTCGCCGATTCGTCGGACCGCATGAAGCGGGCGCGCGGGCGGCGCGGGCTCGACATCGTGACGCGCCTTCAGAAGGCGCCGCGCCTCGATGTGTCGATCGACGACTTCGCCACCGCCGGCAAGGGCGTGGACACCGCGCTCGTCGAGGTCGCCCATGCGCTCAACGCGGTGATCGTGACGACCGACACGGGCCTCGCGCGCGTCGCGAAGATCCAGAGCATCCCGATCCTGAATGTGAACGACCTGGCCAACAGCCTGAAGCCCAACGTCATCCCCGGCGAGGCGCTGGCGCTGCAGGTCATGAAGCAGGGCGAGCAGGCCGGGCAAGGCGTCGGCTACCTCGACGACGGCACGATGGTGGTGGTCGAGGACGGCGCCAAGTGGATCGGCCAGCACGTGACCATCAGCGTCACCAGCAGCATGCAGACCTCGGCCGGACGTCTGATCTTCGGCCGGGTCGGCGACGTGGCCGCCCCGGGCCCGCAGCCGACGACCGTGGGCGTCCCGAGCGCGGCCGACGACGATGACGGCCCCCTCGGCCCCGGCGCCGGTGAGGGAGCGCGGCCCCGCCCGTCCCGGCGCAATCCGCGGCGCGGCTGAGCCCGATGATCACCTCTCAGACGCCCGTCTCCGGTATGGTGCGCCCATGATCGGTTCGCTTCCTGCGCACGGACTCGCGCCCCGCCCGCTGATCGCCGTCGCGGCGCTGCTCTGCATCGCCGCGCATTCTCCCGGCGCACTGGCGCAGGGCCCGTCCTTCACGCTCGAGCGCGACGGGCGCTGGGCCGCCGAGGGCGAGCCCGAGCCGGGGTCCGACGCGGCGGTGATCGCCGACGTGCGTCGCCACCTCGCCGAGGATCGCCCGGGCGCGGCCTTCGACCGCATCGACCGATGGATCAAGCAGAACGACCCCGAGTCGCAGGGCACAAGCCCGTGGCTGCCGGAGGCGTACCTTGCGCGAGGCGACGCGCTCCTTGCGATGAACCGCGAGTTCAAGGCGCTCTTCGACTACGAGGTCGTCGCCAGCCGCTTCCCGCAGAGCAGCGCGTTTGTGCGCGCGATCGAGCGGGAGCTCGGCATCGCGCGACTCTACTCCGCCGGTCTGAAGCGGCGCCTGCTGGGCATCCGCTGGGGCGAGACCGAAGACACCGCCATCGAGTTGATGGTCCGCGCCCAGGAACGCATGCCCGGCAGCGTGCTCGCCGAGCAGGCGGCCATCGACCTCGCCGACCACTATTTCCGCAAGCGCGATATGGCGCTCGCGGCCGAAGCCTACGACCTTTACCTGCTCAACTACCCGCAGGGACCGAATCGCATCAAGGCAATGCAGCGACGGATCTTCTCCACCATCGCGCAGTTCAAGGGGCCCTCGTACGACTCCAGCAGCCTGCTGGACGCCGAGTTGCAGATCCGCCGGTTCGCGGTGGAGCTGCCCACCGAGGCCGAGCGCCTCGGCATCGACGATGCGCTCCTCGCGCGCGTGGACGAATCCCTCGCTGTGCAGCGCCTCGACACGGCGAAGTGGCGGCTGCGCCAGGGAGACCTTGCCAGCGGACGCTTCCTCCTGCGTCGCGTCGTGAAGGATCATCCGCGCTCCACCGCCGCGGGCGAGGCGATCCAGATGATGACCGCGCGCGGCTGGCTGCTGCCCGACGAAGCGGACGAGCCCGACGCCGCCGGCGCGGAGGGCGACCAGTGATCCGCCTCGCCCTCAGCGCACTGCTTCTCGCGGTGCTCGCCTGCGCGCCCGGCTGCGCGAGCGACCCGTCGCGCGGGTACTCGTTCGGGGCCGCGTACAGCGACGACATCCGAACGATCGCCACGCCGATCTTCGACAACGTCACCTTCAGCCACGGGCTCGAGAGCCTGCTGGCCGAGGCGGTGGTCAAGGAGATCCACCGGACCACCCCCTGGGGCGTGACCGCTCCGGGGGCGGCCGACACCACGCTGTCGGGCTCGATCACCGAAGTGACCCTGCGGAAGCTCAACACCGACAGCACCAGCGGCTTCGTGAGCGAGCTGGCCGTGGACATCTCCATCGACTTCGAATGGCGCGATAACCGGTCCGGTCAGACGATCCTCACCCGCCGGAACTTCCGCGGAGTCGGCAGCTTCGCTCCCGGAACGGGCGCCGGTGAGCCGATCGAACTCGGCGAACAGGCCGCCGTGGAGCGACTCGCGGCGGCGATCGTCAACGAACTCCGTTCGGACTGGTGAACCGCCCGGGCGTACCATTCGTCCGATACCCCGTTGGCGACATCCGCCAGACCGAGCCGAGGAAGACCGCCTCATGCCTGAGAATGGACGCGATCAGCAGTCAGGCGACCCGCAGAAGCGGGGCCCGCAGGGCGACCCCAAGGGCCCCCAGCCGCCGAAGAGCATGGGTCGGGGCCTGTTCGGCTGGGTGATGGTCCTGATCGTCATCACGATGCTCGCGATCGCGTTCCAGAACCTCTCCGCTCCGGGGGAGCGCCTCCAGACCTGGCAGGAGTTCGAGAGCCTCTACACCAGCCAGAAGATCGAGCCCGGATCGGTCGAGATCCGCTCCGACCGGATCGCCGCGACGCGCGTCGAGACCGCGGCCGACGGCCCGGCCTCCCGCGTCTACTTCGTCATCAGCCCCGACAAGGGCGAGTATTACACCGAGCAGGTGAACGCGCTCACCGGCGGTCGCTACAGCGACGCCGGGGGAGCCCCCTGGTGGCAGGTGCTCCTGTTCAGCCCCCTGCTGCTGACGATCCTGCTGATCGCCGTCTTCTGGTTCATCATCTCGCGCGGCCTGCGCAGCGCGGGCGCCGGCGGCGGCATGCTCGGCAACTTCGGTCGCTCCCGCCATCGCGTGCTCGTGAAGGACAACACCAACGTCACCTTCAAGAACGTCGCGGGCATAGAGGAGGCGAAGGTCGAAGTCGTCGAGATCATCGAGTTCCTCAAGAACCCGAAGAAGTTCACGCGCCTCGGCGGGCGCGTGCCGCGCGGCGTGCTGCTCGTCGGCCCTCCCGGCACCGGCAAGACGCTCCTCGCCAAGGCCATCGCCGGCGAAGCGGATGTGCCCTTCTTCAGCATCTCGGGCTCGGACTTCGTCGAGATGTTCGTGGGCGTCGGCGCCAGCCGCGTGCGCGACCTCTTCAAGCAGGCGAAGGAGAACTCCCCCTGCATCATCTTCCTCGACGAGATCGACGCCGTCGGTCGTCGCCGGGGCGGGGGCTTCTCCTCCGGCGGGCACGACGAGCGCGAGCAGACGCTCAACGCCATCCTCGTCGAGATGGACGGCTTCGAGTCGAGCGACCAGATCATCGTCGTCGCGGCGACCAACCGTGTCGATGTGCTCGACCCCGCGCTCACGCGCCCTGGCCGCTTCGACCGCCAGGTCATCGTGCCGCTCCCCGATGTGAAGGGGCGTCTCGAGATCCTGCGCGTCCACGCGCGGAACGTGAAGATGGGCCCCGACGCCGACCTCGAGCGCATCGCGCGAGGCACGCCGATGTTCTCCGGCGCCGACCTCGCCGCGATCATCAACGAGGCCGCGATCGGCGCCACGATGGCCAACAAGGAGTTCATCGAGCACGAGGACCTCGAAGAGGCGCGTGACAAGGTGAAGTTCGGTCGCGCCCGCAAGAGCCGCGTGGTCGAGGAAGAGGAACGCGTCGCCACCGCCTACCACGAGGCCGGCCACGCCGTGCTGCAGATGGTGCTGCCCAGCGCCGACCCGCTGCACAAGGTGACCATCATTCCGCGCGGCGAGTACGGCGGCGCATCCATGACGCTGCCCGAGAAGGACCGCTACGGCTACGGCGTCAAGTGGCTCCGCACCACCATGGCCGTGCTCTGCGGCGGGCGCATCGCCGAGGAGATCAAGACCGGCGAGATCTCCAGCGGCGCCGCGAGCGACATCAGCCAGGTCACGCGCATCGCGCGCACCATGATTACCGAGTGGGGCATGAGCGACCGCCTCGGCTTCGTCCGCTACGCGGGCGAGGACAAGCGCGACACGTTCGTGGCCGATCGCGACTTCAGCGACGAGACCGCGCGCGTGCTCGATGAGGAGGTCCGTCGCCTCGTCGACGAGGCATACTCCACCGCGCGGACGACGCTCAAGGAGAAATGGGAGCAGGTGGAGGCCGTCGCCGAGGCGCTGCTGCGCCATGAGACGCTCACCGCCGACGATGTGCAGCGCCTGATGCGCGGCGAGGAGCTCGCCAAGCCCACCGTCAGCGACCTGCTCGCCGCCGAGGCGAAGAAGCCGACCAAGCGCGCCCCCGATCCCTCGCTCGACGAGGACGAGGGCCCCGCCCCCGGCCTGCTTCCCAGCCCCGCCTAATCGCCTCCGCCCAGCCGGCGCGCCACCTCGGTTGCGCCGAGCGTGCGCACCGCCACCTGCTTCTCCGGGCTCGTCGTCCCCCCGACAATCTCCACATCGCGCGCCTTCACGCCCAGCGCCGAGGCGAGCAGCCGGCAGATCGCCTTGTTGGCCTTGCCGCCCTCCGGCGGCGCGCTGATGCGCACCTTCAGGCGATCGCCGAAGATCGGAAG
>JBICHM010000021.1:0-5927 GCA_043101835.1 Phycisphaerales bacterium
GGTCGTCGAGGAGCTGCGCGACCAGGTGACGCTGGCGATCGCGCTGGACGCGACCGACGAGCAGGCGCTGCGGATCCAGGGCGTCGATCAGGTGGACTGCGCGATCGTCGGCATCGGCCACAACTTCGAGGCCAACGCCCTGACGACGGCGCTGCTGAAGTCGATGCGGATCCAGCGCGTGATCAGCCGCGCCGGCAACGCGATGCAGGCGACGATCCTCAGCCGCATCGGCGCCGACGCGGTGGTGAACCCCGAGGACGAGGCGGCCGACCGGTGGTCGCATCGGCTGCAGGCGTCGTTCCTGATCGAGCACGTCGAACTGGGCACCGGGTACGCGCTCGTGCAGATGCCGGCGCCGGACGCCTGGCACGGCAAGACGCTGGCGGAACTCGACCTTCGCAACAAGCACAACGTGACGATCGTGGGCATCAAGCGCCGGGTGGCGACGACCGGACCGGCGGGGGTGGAGACGGTCACCGAGCGCGTGCTGGACCTGCCCCAGTCCGACAGCCGCATGACGGCGGACGACACGCTGATCATCGCGGGATTCGACCGCGACATTCAGCGTCTGCCCACCTGAACGGAGGAGGCTGCGGCGCGTTCGGCAGGCGTTCGCCGCGCGGGATTGGCGCGGGGGGAAATCGTCCCCCGGGCCCGCGCGGCGGGTGAGAACCCCCGGCGTGTCGGCTAGGATCTCCGACTTTCCCCTCCGGTGTGTGGAGGGGCCCATCTGGGGACGCCGAGAGAGAATCCAGCGGCGGGTGCACAGTGCCCCGTCGAGGTCGCCGATCAACAGCCAGAGCGGGACGAAGGGTCCCGACGCAACGACCGCCGCGCCGGCGGCCGGGCGATCCACGCCCTCACAAGGTTTCCGTCATGACCAAAGCAACCATCGTTGCGCCCACCAGCGTCGACCACCAGTTCAAGTCGAAGCACATCTTCGACGAACTGGGCATGCAGCACGACCCGAACAACCTGTACCTGCAGACGATCGACGCGGTCCTGACGGCCGCCGACCTGCTCGAGCTCCCCCACCACCTGCGGCTCATCCTCGCGCAGCCGAAGAACGAGATCATGGTGCACTTCCCGGTGCGCATGAACGACGGCTCGTTCAAGCTCTTCAAGGGCTACCGGGTGCAGCACAACAACGTGCTCGGCCCGTACAAGGGCGGCGTCCGCTTCCACCACGATGTCCACCTCGACGACGTGAAGGCGCTCGCGGCGCTGATGACCATGAAGTGCTCCCTCGTGCGCGTGCCCTACGGCGGCGCGAAGGGCGGCGTGAAGGTCAACCCGCGCGCGATCGACCACGAGGAGCTGATGCGCGTCAGCCGGCGCTTCATCACCGCCATCAGCAAGCAGATCGGGCCGGACATCGACATCCCCGCGCCCGATGTCGGCACCAACAGCCAGGTGATGGCGTGGTTCGCCGACACCTACATGAACATCTCCGGGCGCCAGAGCAAGCACGACGGCCTGCGCGTCGTCACCGGCAAGCCGATCGAGTTCGGCGGCTCGGTCGGGCGCGAGAAGGCGACCGGCCAGGGCCTCGTCGACGTCGTCGCCGAGATGCTCCCCTCCATGGGCCTGCCCCTCGAGGGGCTGCGGGTCAGCGTGCTGGGCTTCGGCAACGTCGGCTCGTGGGCCGGGCGCCTGCTCGAGGAGCGCGGGGCCAAGATCGTCGCCGTCATGGACCACACCGGCGCCATCCGCAACGACCGAGGCATCGACACGCAGCTCCTCAGCCAGCACTGCGCCGAGACCGGCGGCGTCGCGGGCTTCGGCGCCGGCGAGGGCACCGAGGCCGGCACGAACTCCTGCGGCAGCGCCGAGGCGATCACCGAGGAGGACTTCTACCGCACCACGGTGGACCTCTTCGTCCCCGCTGCGCTCGAGCAGATGATCAACGAGCGCACCGCCGGCTGGGTGGACGCCAAGATCATCGCCGAGGGCGCCAACGCCCCGACCACCCCCGCCGGCGAGCGCGTGCTCCTGGCCAACGGCGTCGAGATCCTGCCGGCCATCCTCTGCAACGCCGGCGGCGTGACGGTCTCCTACTTAGAGTGGGTCCAGAACAAGACCTCGACCGTGTGGGACATCGAGCGCGTCGACGCCGAACTCAACAAGCACATGGTGCTCGCGGCCCGGCGCACGCTGCTGGCCAAGCACCGTTACGAGTGCGACCTGCGGACCGCGGCGTACATCGCCTCGCTCGAGAACATCGGCAAGGTGTACGCGCTGCGCGGCATCTTCCCCTGAGTCGATCGCTCCGACGCGGCGACCCCGAATGACAACGCCCCCCGGCGCGACGCGCCGGGGGGCGTTTTTTCGTTCGCGCCGATCGGAGCGGCCGGCGCGACGGTGTGGTGTCCGTTGGTCTGGTGTCGGCTGAATCAGAAGCCGAAGTTGAGCCCGAGATACGGACCCTGGAACGTGCCGTCGAGGGTGAGGACGAAGTCGCCCTTGCCGGTGTCGTAGTCGATCTGCTGCACGCGGTACCCGAAGAGCAGATTCATGCGCTCGCCGATGCGGTACTCCACGCCGGTGTCGAGCATCCAGGTGAGGTCGGTCATGCGCCAGGCCGTGCCGCCGCCGCTGATGTCGAAGCGCGTCATCCACCAGAGATCGCGCCGGATGGAGATCGCGGTGCGGAGGCCGAAGATCGGCTCGAGCCAGTCGTCGTCCTGCTGGACGACGTTCTGATTCGACTGGGCGGTCTGCTCGACGTCGAGGTGGCCGTAACGGAGGCCGGCGAAGGCGTCGACGCGCGCGGCGCCGAATCCCGCGCTGTCGGCCGGCGCGTTGAGCAGGCGGAAGCCGGCCGAGACATCGAGGGTGTATCGCTCGACCTCGCTGTCGATGAGCGTGTTGGCGGGGACGTTGCCGACGTTGCCGGTGGCGCCTTCATTGTCGAAGTAGTGGTACGACCCGACAACGGAGATGCCCCACCCGGCCTTGTTCCACGCCTCGAAACGGATCTCCGGCGCGTAGGAGTTGGCCTGGTTGAACATGTCGCCGGGATTCGCATCCACATCGGCGGTGACGTTCACCGCGGTGGGCGTGGCCTTGATGTCCCACGGCCACCAGAAGATGAAGTCGAGGTCGTACTCCCAGGCGCTCTGCTTCGGCGCGGCGAGGAGTTCGGGCTGGGGCAGCCGGGGCGCGCCCTGCTCGCCCTGCTGCGTCGCCGGCTGGAGCAGGAGTTCGCTCGTCGCCTCGAGCGAGAGCGCGGCGTCCCCGAGCGCGGGTGCGGCGGCGCCGGCCAGGCCTGCTGCAGCGATGAGAACCGAAACGGCGCGAGCGGTCATGCGAAGGCTCCCCCCGGGGCGTGACGCGCCCCGGCAATGCCCTTCAACTATCAGAAGCGCGCGGGAAGGTCAACGGACCGGGGTTCCCGGACCCGCCGCTGATGACCGTTGCGCAGCGCCGTTGCACCTGTACGCACCGCGCTTCACGGGCTCACGCCGCGGCAGGAGCGCTCGCCGTCGCTGCGATCGAGGTTCGCCGGCGGTCGCGCAGCCAGGCACGGGCGCGGTTCGCAGCGCCGAGGGCGAGCAGCGCGCCAAGGGCGATCGCGAAGGCGGCGCTCAACGGCGAGACACCGTGCTCGTGCCCGCCGGGGAGGATCGCGCTGGGGATCTCCACACCGATCGCGTCGATCGCCACGCCCAGACCCACGGCGACGGCGGCGATGCATGCCAGATAGATCGCCAGGGCGCGCACACCGAGGTCCTTGAGGGCCCACGCCATGGTCGCCATGTTGGTGGCGGGGCCTGCGAGCAGGAAGACGAGGGCCGCGCCAGGCGACAGGCCCTTCGCGACGAGCACGGCGGCGACCGGCGTGCTCGCCGCGGCGCAGACATAGATCGGCAGGCCGACGACGAGCATCAGCAGCATCGGGCCGATTCCCTCGCCGACGTGCGCTTCGATCCACCCGGCCGGCACGCTCGCGCCGATGACCGCCGAGAGCGCAAGGCCGACGAGCAACCAGCCGGCGAGGTCGGCGGGCATGTCGAGGTAGGCGTAGCGCAGTGCAGTGCGGACACGCGTCAGAAACGTGCCGCGCGCAGGCGGCGGTTCGCTCGCGCAGCACGACGCTGGCGCAGGCGGCGACGCGGGCGCGCAGCAGGAGGCAGGCGCAGGCTCGGCGGCTGGTGTACCTGCGCTGCAGCACGATGGCGCCTGTGCGAGCGGGAGATTGGTGGTTGCGGCTTCGGCGGCGCGTCGTTCGGCGCGCTTGTCGCTGGCGTCGATGAGCAGCCCGGCCGCGAGGGCGCTGGTGACGGCGCCGATTGGGCGGACGATGGCCATCACCGGCCCGAGCATGCCCCAGGTGAGCGCGATGGTCTCGCTGCCGTCTTCCGGGGTGCTGATGGCGAAGGCGGCGGTGGCGCCCTTGCTGGCGCCGTGACGGCGCAGGGCCGCCGCCGCCGGGATGACGCTGCACGAGCAGAGTGGCATCGGGACGCCGATGGCGGCGGCCTTCAGGACGCTGCCGACGCCGCGCCCGCCGAGTTGCTTGCGGACCCACGCCATGGGAATCCACGCGTGGGCGACGCCGGCGAGCAGGAATCCGACGAGCAGCCACGGGCCGCTCTCCACAAGGATCAGCCAGAACTCGTGGGCCCAGTCAGCGAGGAATGTGGTGACGGCGCTCATGGATCAGGAGGATAGCGCGTGCGATCTGATCGGGTTCCGGTAGGATGCATATTCTCGAAAGGAGCCTGCCGGATGCCCGCAGCGACGACCCGGAGCGACACGCCGTCACCCGAGACGCTCGACCTGCTGCGCCTGGGCCTGGCGCCTGGGCTGGGTCCGGTATTGACGCGGCGCGCGATCGAGACGCTCGGCTCCCCCGCTGCTGTGGCGGGCGCGAGCGCGACGGCGCTTGCGCAGACGCCGGGCATCGGGGCGGAGCGGGCACGGAAGATCGCCGCGGCGCTGCGCGAGTCCGACGCGGCGCTCGAGGCGGAGCTGGCGCTCGCGGCGCGCCACGGGGTGCGCTTCGTCGCGGCGCACGACGACGAGTACCCCCCACTTCTGCGCGACCTCGAGGATGCGCCGCTCGCGCTGCGCGTGCGCGGCGAACTCGTGCCGGAACTCGACCGCTTCGGCGTGGCGATCGTCGGCTCGCGCTCCTGCACGGCGTATGGGATGGAGCAGGCGGAGCGCTTCAGCGCGGCGCTCGCGGAGCGCGGGTTGCCGGTCGTGTCGGGCGGCGCGCGGGGCATCGACACCGCGGCGCACCGGGCGGCGCTGCGCGTGCGCGGCAGGACGGTCGTCGTGATGGGCTGCGGGCACGCGCACTGCTACCCGCCGGAGAACGCGGCGCTGTTCGAGAAGGTCGTGGAGGGCGGCGGGTGCATCGTCAGCGAGCTGCCGCTGGCGATGGCGCCCGCGCGCGAGAACTTCCCGGCGCGCAACCGGGTGATCAGCGGCATGGCGCTGGGCGTGCTGGTGATCGAGGCCGGCGCGCGCTCGGGGGCGCTGATCACCGCGCGACTGGCGGCCGAGGAGCACGGGCGCGAGGTGATGGCCCTGCCGGGTCGTGTGGATTCCGGCGCCTCGCAGGGCGCGCACGAACTGATCCGTTCGGGCGGCGCGGCGCTGGTGATGACGCCCGCGGATGTCATCGAGACGCTCGAGAGCCCGGCGCGCCATGCGCACGCCGGCACGCACGCGGCGCGGTACGCCGACCCGGCGCGCGAGCCGGCGCCGAAGCGCATCGATCTGGCGACGCTGGACCTGACGGATCGGCAGCGTGTGATCGTGGAGGCGCTGGCGGAGCCGCGGACCTTGGATGAGGTGGTGCGTCTGACCGGCCTGGACGCCTCGGCGGTGCGGACGGAGGCGACGCTGCTGGAGGTGCAGCGTGTGCTGCGCCGGGTGGGCGATCGTCTGGCGGTGGGCGCGGGGTGATCACGCCG
>JBICHM010000022.1:0-14679 GCA_043101835.1 Phycisphaerales bacterium
GTGTGCTCTTCCGATCTCCGATCGCGATCGCCACCACCGCAACCGCAACCGCCCCGCCGATCGAGAACCGCCCCCGCCCCGCCTGCGCCGGTTCAACCACCGGCTCGTCGAGCGCCGCCTCCAGCTCGATCCGCACATCCCCGAGATCCCGGTACCGACGCTCCTTGTCCCGATCGAGACACCGCGCCAGCACCCGGCGCACGCCACGCGGCGTCGTCGACGGCAACCGGCTCAGATCCGGATCCTTATGCAGAATCGCGCCGATCGAGTCCGTCGCCGTCTCGCCCAGAAACGGGCTCGCGCCCGTCAGCATCTCGTACAACACCACGCCGAACGACCAGGTGTCCGTCCGCTTGTCGACCCGACGACCCCGCGCCTGCTCCGGCGACATGTACGCCGCCGTTCCCAGGATCACCCCCGGCGATGTCGGCGAGTGCTGCACCGGGCTCGTCAGCGTCGCCGCATCCGGACTCACACTCGAACCGCTCGCGCCCTCATCGTGGCGCGCCAGGCCGAAGTCCAGCACCTTCACCACGCCCTCCGGCGTGATCCGGATGTTCGCCGGCTTCAAATCGCGATGGATCACCCCCGCGTCGTGCGCCGCCGCGACGCCGTTGGCGATCTGCCCGGCGATCTCCACCGCCTCGTCAGGGTCGATCGGCCCCCGGTCCAGCCGGTCCGCCAGCGTCTCCCCCTCCACGAACTCGAGCACCAGGTACCGCGCCCCCTCGTGCTCCTCGATGCCGTAGATCCCCGCGACATGCTGGTGATTCAGCTGCGCAAGCGTCTTCGCCTCACGCTCGAAACGCGCAAGACGATCTGGATCCGTCGCCAGGTGGTCCGGCAACGCCTTGATCGCCACCCGCCGATCGAGTCGCGTGTCACGCGCGAGAAAGACAACGCCCATCCCGCCGCGCCCGACTTCCTCGACGAGCTCGTAATGCCCCACGGTCTGACCAGGAGTTCGCAGCACGAGAGGCACTATACAGAAGTGCGAGCGACCAACGCTCCTGTATCAGCAACCTCTCACCTTGGGGGAGAGGTCGGCGAGCAAAGCGAGTCCGGGTGACGGGTCGCAATCACCGCGAGCGCAGCGACTAACCTTTACCATCCCCCCATGCCCACCATCACCACCTTCCTGACCTTCAACGATCAGGCCGAAGCCGCCGCGCGCTTCTACACCTCCGTCTTCCCCAACTCCGAGATCACCCGCATCACGCGCTACCCCGACCTCGGCCCCGAGTCCCCCTTCACCACCGGCGCCGTGATGACCGTCGACTTCACCCTCGACGGCCGCCCCTTCACTGCGCTCAACGGCGGCCCGAGCTTCTCGTTCAGCCAGGGCATCTCCATCGCCGCGATCTGCGACACGCAGCAGCAGGTCGACGAGTACTGGAACAGGTTCATCGAAGCCGGCGCCACCCCCGTCGCCTGCGGCTGGCTCACCGACCACTTCGGCGTCTCCTGGCAGATCGACCCCAAACGCCTCATCGACCTCATCGGCGACCCCGACGAGACCAAGGCCGCCAAGGCCATGCAGGCGATGATGACGATGGTCAAGATCGACACCGAAGCCATCGAACGCGCCGTCGCGGAGTGACCGAGCGCAAAGAGCCCCGAGCGCAAGCTCGGGGACACCGGCACGCACACACCGAGGCCGGACGATTGACCCCGAGCTTGCACTCGGGGCTCCTTCCCCACCCCTTCAGGCGGCATCGCCGCGAGCGTCGCGAGCCGCCGCTACTCCCCCTCCGGAAACGGCTCGCGCCCGATCGTCAGACACCGCTCGTCATCCGACTCCCACCCATCCGCACGCCGCGAAGGCGCACTCTCAGGGATGAACAAGTCATACCCATCGTCGCGCACGACATATTCGAACGCGACATCGCCCCCCGGACAGATCGTCTCTTCCACCGGCATCGCCTCGGCCAGCGCATCCGGCCAACGACCGTGCTCGGCGTGGTAGATCTCCAGGTGCAGCATCACCCGCGTGCCGGCAATCTGCTGCCGGTAGTACATCGTGTTTCGGAGCACACGGAACATCGCCGGCATCAGGATGTACGCGACCGGATTCGCATCGACCCGTTCGCCAACCGCCGCCTGATCCGCCAGCTCGCCGCGCGCCTGCTTGGCAGCCTCATCAAAATATGCGTCGACCGTCGCTGCCGTCGCTTCATAGCCCGGGTGGAGGGGTGACAGCAGGTTAAGCGCGCGCTCGCCAAAGGTCGGTGGATCGTCAAGATCAAACATGCTCCGCGAGATTGTCCACGAGACAAGCCGACCCTTTCGGTCAAACGCCCATTGCGTCGCATCCTGTATCAGCGCCCGCTCCACTTCGACGAGGTGTGTCGACGGCGGCAGCAGCGCCTCTGCATCACGAATCGCCCCCAGGAGCGCAGCGCAGACATCCGCTGGAACCTCCCGTTCAGCGAGCTGGAGCCGGACCTCCGACAGCACGAGCGTGAGCTGCGAGAAACCAACGAGCCACTCGAGCGCGATCCCCTGCAGCGTGTTGTGCACCCCCGAACGAATCCCCGCGCGTGCATATCGGATGAACTCATTCCACTCACCCGCCGCAACCGCTGATCGCATCGCGGCCACAAGCAACCGTGTGAAGCTCCGCTGCGGTCCAAGATGCGTCCAGATTCCCTCAAAGAGGGATTGTGCCGGCATCACGGAGGGATCGATGTCGAGCGGCGCATCGAGTGACTCGAACTCGCTAGTCAACACACGCCGAAACCCAGGCAGCGCCGTCGCCTCGATGAACTCCTCCATGTGCAGCGCCGAGTCGGCCAGATGTTTGCGCCAAGGATCGTGCCGAGCATCCTCCCACGCGCCGACCGACGCTGGGTGCGACGGCCATGCCAGGTCTCGCTCGCCGCTCGAGGGCAACGGCATCGACGACACTCCAGCCCCCGGTGTCTCCCCCCGCAGCACCGCCCGATACGCCGGCCACGAGTTTTCTCCCGCCGGCTGCACGCCCTGAACGAGTGCATCCATCCGCTCCGCCGCATTAAACCGCGGCGCCGGCGTCGCCCACATCAGATCGATCACGAAGTACGCCAGCACACCAACCAGCGCAACCGACACCCCCAGCACCGCCCAACGCTTCCGAACCCGCATCCCCGATCCCTTTCGCTTCGGTCATGGCACGCCCCAAAGCGGCCGTACCATGCCACCCCCTTCGTCGCTTCGTCGCTTCCTGCCCCCAACCCGGCCCGATCGCTCGCGCGATCGCCTCTGTCACTTCCCCTCAAACCAATCCAAACTCGCCCGCGCCTCCACCACCAGCGGCACCAGCAGATCCATCGCCCCCTCCATCCGCGACTTCACCAGCGCCAGCGTCTCCTCCGCCTGCTCCCGCGGCGCCTCGAACACCAGCTCGTCGTGAATCTGCAGCAGCATCCGCACGCCGGCGATCTCGGGCTTCTCTTTCATCCCCTTCGCCTTGCGCAGATGCCCCGCGTGCTCGCTCAGGCGCACATGCAGGTCCACCATCGCGAGCTTGATCAGGTCCGCCGCCGACCCCTGCACCACGCTGTTGATCGCCATCCGCTCGCCCAGCGACCGCTCGTTCGGGTGCCGGCTCGCGATCTGCGGGATCGGGCGCCGCCGCCCCAGCATCGTCTCGACATACCCGTCCGCCTCCGCCTTCGCGACGCACTCGGCGAGGAAAGTCGAGATGCCCGCGAAGCGCCGCTTGTAGCCGTCGATGATCGCCGCGGCGTCGTCGTTCCCGATGCCCAGCCGACGCGCCAGCCCGAACGGCGTGACGCCGTACACGATCCCGAAGTTCACCATCTTCGCGCCCGACCGCTGCTCGTCGGTCACCGCGCTCGGCTTCACCCCGTGGATCTGCGCCGCCACCGCGCGGTGGATGTCCTCCCCCGCCTGGAACGCCTTGATGAGCGCATCATCCTGCGAGAGATGCGCGAGCAGGCGCAGTTCGATCTGGCTGTAGTCCGCCCCGATCAGCACGCGCCCCGCGGGCGCCACGAACGCGCGCCGAATCTCCCGCCCCACCTCCGTGCGGATCGGGATGTTCTGCAGGTTCGGGTCGCTGGATGATAGCCGCCCCGTCGCCGCGACCGTCTGGTTGAAGGACGCATGGATCCGCCCCGTCTCCGGGTGGATCGCCTCCTTGAGCGCCACGAGATAGGTCCCCACCAGCTTCGTGAGCGACCGGTGCTCGAGGATCAGCTCGGGGATGCGCGTCGTCACATCGGGATCGGCCGCGAGCGCCTCGAGCACCTCCACATCCGTCGAGTACCCCGTCTTCGTCTTCTTGCGCGGCTTCACGCCCAGCCCCGGCGTCTCCGCCTCCGGCTTGTTGAAGAGCACCTCCGCCAGCTGCTTCGGCGAGTCCGGGTTGAAGTCGCGCCCCGCCTCCTCCAGCACCTCAGCGCGCAACTCGGTGATCCGCGCCTGCAGGCGCTCGGCCTGCCGGTCGAGCTCCGCCGCGTCGACCTCGATGCCGTTCCACTGCAGCTCCGCCAGCACCTCCACCAGCGGCGTCTCCACCTCGTCCATCAACGACCGCAGCCCCATCTCGTCGATGGGCTTCTCCAGCACGCGGCAGAGCTGCAGCGACACATCCGCATCCTCCGCCGCGTACTCCGCCGCCTGCTCCAGCGGGACCGTGTCGAAGGTCTTCTGCTTCTTCCCCGTCCCGATCAGCTCCGTGATCGAGATCGTCGTCCGCCCCAGGAGCGCAAGCGCAAGCGGATCCATCGCGTGGCTCGAGCGCGACGGATCGACGAGGTATGACGCCACCATCCCGTCGAAGGCGACGCCGCGGAGCTCCACCCCCGCGCGCCGCAGCACGAGCATGTCGTACTTCAGATTGTGCCCCGTCTTCGGGCGGGCCGGGTCCTCGAGCACCGGCTTCAGGGCCGCGAGCACGGTCTTTGCATCGAGGTGCGACTCTGGCTCTGGCGACCGCACCGGCACATACGCGCCGGCCCCCGGCTCGGTCGCGAACGACAGCCCGCACAGCGCCGCGCGCATCGGGTCGAGCCCGGTCGTCTCCGTATCGACTGCGATGATCGGCGCCGCCCTGAGCTCCTTGACGAGCGCATCGAGTTCCCGCTTCGTCCGCACGCAGCGGTACTCGCCCTGCGCCGCGCGCCGCGCGGCCGGTTCCCCCTCCGACAGCCCCGCGAACAGCCCGCCCTCCTCGTCGAAGCCGCCGCCCGCGCGGGAGCCGAACCCCTCCGGCGCCGCCGGCGTCTCCGCGGGCGCATCGGCGACCGTCTCGCCGCGCTCCCCCAGCAGCGACTTCAACTCCTCCTGATATCGATTGAACCCCAGCTGCTGCAGGATCGGCGCGAGCGCCGGCAGGTCGAACCCCGCCACCTTCGCTCGGTCGAAATCAAGCTCGACATCCACATCCCGCTTGAGCGTCACCAGCGTGCGCGACAGGGGCAGCAGGTCCTTCGCGGCGCGTAACGCCTCGCCGCGCTTCCCCTTGATCTCATCCGCCCGCGCCATCAAGGCATCCAGCGAGCCGTATTCGCCGATCAGCTTCGCCGCGGTCTTCTCCCCCACCCCCGGCACGCCCGGCACGTTGTCCACCGTGTCGCCCATCAGGGCGAGCATGTCCACCACCTGGCTCGGCGCCACGCCCTTCTTCTCGAGCAACCGATCGACATCGATCACCTCGCCCGTGTGCGCGTCGTACATCTCCACGCGCCCCGGCTCGAGCAGCTGCTGCAGATCCTTGTCCTTCGAGATGATGCGGATCTTCAGATCGGCGTCGCCCTTGTGCCGCTCCACGAGCGTCGCGATCACATCGTCCGCCTCGACGCCCGCCTCCCCCAGCACCGGCACGCCCACCGCCTCCAGCAGGCTGACGCACCGCTCCACCTGCGGCCCGAAGCTCTCCGGCGGCTTCTCCCGGTGCGCCTTGTACTCGGGATAGATCTCGCTCCGAAACGTCTCCCGATCCCCCGACACATCGATCACCGTCACCAGGTAATCGGGCCGATCCTCCTTCAGCAGCTTCAGGATCAGCCCCACGAACCCGAAGGTCGCGTTCGTCGGCTCCTTCGTCACCGGCGAGGTCATCGCGCTGCGGATCGCGTGGAACGCGCGGAAGAACTGCGCGTGGCCATCAATGATGTACAGCGTCTTCATGCCCGCCCCGACCGCGCCGCAACCGCCCGCGCGTGCAGCGCGCCGAAAGCCTCGATGTACGCGTCGCTCGGCGTCACGCCCCGACGCCCCATCGCGTGGCGCGCCACCTCGAAGCACTTGTCCAGCCGGTACGCCTGCGACCCCGCATCCGTCAGCCAGGTGAACGCCCCCAGCGTCGCCGGCGGCGGCTGCGTGCTCGCCACCATCGACCCCGTCCCAAGCACGCTCCCCGTCATGATCCGCGTCGAAATCGCCGTCTTCACATGGTCGCCGAAGATCGCCCCCAGAAAGGTCAGCCCCGTCCGAACCCGCGGCTCCTCCGGCCCGCTCCGCGCCACCACCTCGCCGTAGGTGTTCAGCAGGTTCGAGTTCGTCGTCCCCGCGCCCAGGTTCACCCACTCGCCGACCCACGAATCACCCAGATGCCCGTCGTGCGCCTTATTCGCGTATCCCTGAAAGACCGTCCCGCCGACCTCTCCCGCCACCTTGCACACCGGCCCGATCGCCGTGTTCGCCTTCACCAGCGCGCGCTCGAGCACCGTCGAGCCCGGCCCGACATACACCGGCCCCACGAGAATCGCCCCCGGACGGACCACCGCGCCGCGATCGATCACGACCAGCCCGCCCGTGCAGTCGATCACCGCCGACGGACAGACCGTCGCCGAGAGATGCACCGCCACCCCCTGCCCCAGCAGCGTCACGCCCTCGGGCAGTTCCGGCGCGAAGTCCCCATCGCCCCGGATCAGCGCCGCCAGATCCATCGCCAGCCCGGCGTCGCGGAACCGGATCACATCCCACGGATGGTGCAGCAGGCACGCCGACTCGGCCTCCGACGCCTCCACACCCGCCGGAACCGCCGCACGCTCCAGCGCCTCGCGCAACTGCCCCGCCGAGCACGACCCCGGCGCGAGTCGCACCGCCACCAGGGCGCCCGTGCCCGGCTCCACGATCGCCCGCCCCGGCGCCAGCGCGCCGGCCGCCTCGGGAGGCAGCGCACACCGCGCGCTGACCGCCAGAAGGTCGCCGGCGCACGCCGCCTCGAGGTCCGCCGGCGCCAGCCCGGGCGACGCCACCCCCGCGGTCTCCGGCCGGGCCAGGCCGTCAGAAAACCCGATTTTCAGGGCGTTTTCGAGCCGCTCCCGCACCGTGAACGCGCCGAGGCGCACATCCCAGGCGGGCCGAAGATCTGTCAGCGGGCTGAGTCGCGCAGCGCCATCCTCGAAGAGCATCGCGCGCGCCGGGCGGTGGTCAGGCATCGCCCGAGTGTACCGCCCCGCCCCCTGCGCCACGCCCCGAACCACCGCTCGCAGTTCCCCGCCCGACGCGCGCCACGACCCGCCGGCGCCCCGACGACCGAAGTTCACCCGACGAACTTTGACCCAAAAACCCTTGGAAACACCGATAGAAATCAGCGGCGGCGCTTGTGGAGGCGACGAAACCGTCGTACAACTCCGCCAGATTCACACGGGTCGGGGCCACGGAGGCAACGCCCGAAACCCACACCGCCACTTCTCACAGGAGGAGGCTCCGATGGCGAAGAAGAAGACCACACGGAAGAAGGTTGGCAAGAAGACCCCCGCACGAAAGGCCGCCGCGACCCGGCGCGTCACCGTGCCCACCGCCAGCAAGCCCCGCACCAAGAGCGAGATCTTCAGCATCATCGCCGACAACACCGGCCTCACGCGCAAGCAGGTCGGCGAAGTCTTCGATGTCACGCGCCAGATCATCGCCAAGGACCTCAAGCGCGGCGGCCCCGAAGCCGTCAACCTCGGCGGCCTCATGAAGGTCACCGTCCAGCGCAAGCCCGCCACCAAGGCGCGCAAGGGCATCAACCCCTTCACCGGCGAGCCCACCGTCTTCAAGGCGAAGCCCGCACGCAACGTCGTGAAGGTCCGCCCCCTCAAGGCGCTCAAGGAAGTCGTCTGACTCGACGACCGACTCCGAACAGAAAAGGCGCTCGCTCCGGCGGGCGCCTTTTTTCGTGCGCCCACAACGACAACGCCCCGGCCGTTCCCGGCCGGGGCGCTGCGATCGTCTCATGACGTTGGTCGCGGTCAGTTCTTCTCGTCGTCCTTGACCACGTACTCCGCGTCGATCACATCGTCATCGCCGCCGGAGGCTGCGCCCGCATCATCGCCCGCGCCGGCCTCGGCCTGCTCGCGCGACGCCTCGTACACGGCCTTGCCCAGCTCCATGCTGGACTTCTCCAGCTCCGCGAGCGCACGCTCGATCGGCTCCTTCTCGTCGCCCTTCAGCGCGCTCTCGAGGTTCGACAGCGACGACTCGATGTTCCCGCGGACCTCCGCCGACACCTTGTCGCCGTGCTCCTCCAGGCTCTTGCGCGTCTGGTGCAGGATCGCCTCGGCGCGATTCTTCACATCCACCACCTCGCGACGCTTCTTGTCTTCCGCGGCGTGCGCCTCCGCGTCGCGCTTCATCTTCTCGATCTCGTCGTCCGACAGACCGCTCGAACCCTTGATCTCGATGTCCGCAGCCTTGCCCGTCTTCTTGTCCGTCGCCGTCACCTTCAGGATGCCGTTCGCGTCGATCGCGAACTCCACCTCGATCTGCGGCAACCCACGCGGCGCCGGCGCGATCCCCGACAGCTCGAACTCCCCGAGCAATCGGTTGTCCCGAGCGAACTCACGCTCGCCCTGGAACACCCGGATCTGCACGCTCGTCTGGTTGTCCGCCGCCGTCGAGAAGGTCTCCTTCTTCGACGTCGGAATCGTCGTGTTCCGCTCGATCAGCTTCGTCATCACCCCGCCCAGCGTCTCGACACCGAGCGAGAGCGGCGTCACGTCCAGCAGCAGGACATCCTTCACCTCACCCCGCAGCACGCCGCCCTGGATCGCGGCGCCGACCGCCACGACCTCGTCCGGGTTCACGCTCTTGTTCGGCTCCTTGCCGAAGATCTCCTTGCACAGACGCTGCACCGCCGGGATGCGCGTCGAACCGCCAACGAGAATCACCTCGTCGATCTTCGACGGGTCCAGCTTCGCGTCCTTGAGCGCGTTCTGGCAGGGCGTGCGCAGTCGCTCCAGCAGCGTCCCGATCAGGCTCTCGAACCGCGCGCGGCTGATCGTCTCCTGCAGGTGCTTCGGTCCGCTCTGATCCGCCGTGATGAACGGCAGGTTGACCGTCGTCTCCTGCGTGCTCGACAGCTCGCACTTGGCCTTCTCGCACGCCTCCTTCAACCGCTGCAGGGCCATCGGATCCTTCCGGATGTCGATGCCCTCCTTCTTGCGGAACTCCTCGGCGATGTAGTCGATCAGAATCTCATCGACATCGTCGCCGCCAAGGTGCGTGTCGCCGTTCGTCGAGAGCACCTCGAAGACGCCGTCGCCGACGTCCAGGATCGACACGTCGAACGTGCCGCCGCCGAAGTCGAAGACCGCAACCTTCTCGTTCTTCTTCTTATCGAGCCCGTACGCCAGCGCCGCCGCCGTCGGCTCGTTGATGATCCGCTCGACCGTCAGGCCCGCGATCTCGCCCGCGTCCTTCGTCGCCTGGCGCTGCGCATCGTTGAAGTACGCCGGAACCGTGATCACCGCCTTCTCGACGGTTTCGCCAAGGTAATCCTCGGCCACCTTCTTCAGTTCGCGCAGGGTGATCGCGCTGAGCTCCTGCGGCGTGTATTCCTTGCCGCGCACCTTCACCTTCACGAGTTCATCGGCCCCGCCGATCACCTCGTAGGGCACCATCTTCTCTTCCGACTGCACCTCGCTGTGGCGCCGCCCCATGAACCGCTTGATCGAGAAGACCGTGTTCGTCGGGTTCGTCACCTGCTGGTGCTTCGCCGGCTGACCCACCAGCGTCTCGCCCTTCTCGGTGAAGCCGATCACCGAAGGCGTTGTCCGCGAGCCCTGCCCGTTGACCAGCACCTTCGGCGCGCCGCCTTCCATCACGGCGACCACCGAGTTGGTCGTTCCAAGGTCGATGCCGATGATCTTGCTCATGGCGTGTCCGCTCCCTGCTGCCTCCCGGCGCCCCCGACCCTCCGGTCGACGCGTCAGGCGATTGCTGTCTCGAATGTGATCCGGAGTCCCCTCCGGACCCGGGCCTGCACCGCCCGGCACAAGCCCTGTGGCAAGACCGGCGCCACCCCGCGTCACGCCCCCGAACCCCCTCCAGCAACGCGCCAAGGCCGCTCCACCAACGCCGATCCGCCCCGTCGCGCCGGCCGGCGCCACCCCGCTGCCAGATCGGCAGGATCTCCCCGCCCGCACGGAATATCCCCCCGCCCCATCGGTTCTTGCTCATACCGCCCGTCGCAAGCGACGCGGCATCACGCCCGCCGCGCGTTTCGTGGCGAGGGCGCAATCGAATACCATTGGTGACTCGCCACTCCGGGGTGGACCGGGCGAGCGCCGACCCAACCCGTTCCGCACGAAGGACCAAACACCATGATGCGTTCCCTCCTCTGGTCCGCCGTCCTCTGTCTTTCCCCCCTCGCGTTCGCCGGTGGCGACAGTTGCTGCGCGAAGCCCGCCGACGCCCAGGTCGTGGCAGTCAACGCCGAAGCCGACGCCTGCGCGCAGGCCTGCGAGCAGCCCGAGGCCGTCGCCGTCGGCAACCCCGACGCCAAGGCGATGCCCGTCGGCGCCTTCCACGCCGTCAACGACAACTGCCCCGGCAGCGGCATGCCCGTCACCGACGGCGTCGAGTCGATCGTCCAGGGCTTCACCGTCGGCTTCTGCTGCAACGACTGCAAGGGCGCCTTCGACGCCAAGCCCGCCGCCGAGCAGGCCGCCTTCGTCGTCGAGCATGTCAAGACCACCGTGAACGACAACTGCCCCGGCAGCGGCATGCCCGTCGCCGCCGGCAAGGTCGCCCTCTACAACGGCTTCGCCGTTGGCTTCTGCTGCGACGACTGCAAGGCCACCTGGGACAAGTCCGACGACGCCAAGAAGACCGCCTACATCGCCAGCCAGCACGCCCCCGAGAACGCCAACTGCCCCGGCTCCGGCAACCCCATCAACGCCGAGGTCGTCGCCCTCTACCGCGGCCACACCGTCGGCTTCTGCTGCGAAGGCTGCCAGACCAAGTTCCACGCCATGACGGACGACGAGAAGAACGCCATCGTCGCCGGCTTCGCCATGGGCGCCGAGACCGCCAGCGAAGACTGCGCCGACTGCGCCACCGGCGAGTGCGACGGCAGCTGCGAAGCCGACGCCTGATCTTCCCACGGGTGCCACGCATTGCCCGCAGGGCAACGCGTGCCGCGCACCGCCTGATTCCACCACCAACGCACGGGCCTCAAAGCCCGTGCGTTTTTCATTCCGGGTGCCACTGGCAGCTTGTCTGCCAGTGCTTCCCACCTTGCACACCCAATCACACAAGCAACAATCCCCCCATGCCCACCTATCTCCTGAAGACCGAGCCGGGCGACTACTCGTACGACGACCTCGTCCGCGGCAAGCAGACCATCTGGGACGGCGTCGCCAACAACGCCGCGCTGATTCATCTGCGCGCCATGAAGAAAGGCGACGAGGCCCTCATCTACCACACCGGAAACGAGAAACGCATCGCCGGCCTCGCGACCGTCACGAAGTCCACCTACGAAGACCCGCAGAACCCCGGCCAGAACAAAGACGGCGCCCCGAAGTTCGCCGTCGTCGATCTCAAGCCCAAGCGGGCCGCGACGAAGCCCGTCACCCTCGCCGACATCAAGGCCGACCCGAGATTCAAGGACTTCGACCTCGTCCGCCAGGGCCGCCTGAGCGCAATGCCCGTGCCGACGAAGCTCGACAAGGCGCTGCGCACAATGGCGGGGCTGTAGCGCGACGCGCGCATGACCGCGGGTGCCACGCATTGCCCGAAGGGCAACGCGTGCCGCAGTGATGAGCGAAATGCAAAGTCGTGGCGCCGCCCAAAGCGGCCGTACCACGGCGCCCCCCACTACGCGCCGCGCAACGACGCATCAAACGCCTTCACCCCCGCCCCGTCATTGAAGTGCGTCAAAACCCAATCCACCCGCCCCGACCGATACACCTGCTCGAACAACTGCACAGCGTCCCGGCAATACCGCGACCCGATCCCCGCGTGCAGCTCCTCAATCGCCCGCTCCGCCGCTTCAGGGCCGATCTCCCTGCGATAAGGGCGCACACTCGTCAGCGCATCGAAGGTGTCGATCACCGCGAAGAAGCGCGCGATGCGCGGGATCTCCTCGCCGCGCAACCCATCGGGGTACCCCAGCCCGTCGATGCGCTCGTGATGGTGGCGCACCAGGTCCAGCACCGCCTGATCATCGACCCCCATCGCCACCAGCCGGTCGTACCCCGCGCCGGGGTGCAGCTTCACCGCCGCGAACTCCTCATCCGTCAGGCGCCCCGGCTTCTGCAATATCTCGGTCGGCACATCCAGCTTGCCCAGGTCGTGCAGCGCGGCGCCGAGCGTGAACCGCTCGATGTTCTCCAACGGCGACCCCGCGACCTCCGCCATCGCGCGCGTGTACAGCGCCACGCGCCAGGTGTGCGCGACCGTCGATTGATCCTTCTCCTCAATCGCCCGCAGCAGCTCTGCGATGTTTGCGCTGTCGGGCAGCATCCGCGTTACGCCGGCTTCTTCGCGCCGCGGATCAGCTCGCGGAACCGCTCCAGGCTCTCGCGATCCGAGCCGATCAGCTGCTCCACCTGCATGTCTGCGTGGTAGCTCGAACGCACCATCGGCCCGCTCTCAACCACCTTGAAGCCGCGCGTCATGCCCTGCTCGCGGAACCGCTCGAACACCCGCGGCTCCACAAAGCGGTGCACCGGCAGATGGTTCGGCGTCGGCTGCAGGTACTGCCCGATCGTCAGGATGTCGCAGTCGCTCCGCGCCTGCACATCGTCCATCAGGTCGAGCACCTCGTCGTCGCGCTCGCCGATGCCCACCATCACGCCCGTCTTCGTGACGAGCCCCTGGTCCTTGCACCGGCGCAGCAGCTCGAGCGACCGATCGAACTTCGCCTGCGGACGCACCGCCGGATACATCCGGCGCACCGTCTCGAGGTTGTGGTTCAGGATCTCCGGGCGCGCATCGATCACCAGCTGCAGCGCGTCCCAATCCCCCTTGAAGTCAGGAATCAGCACCTCGACCGACATGTCCGGGCACATCTCGTGCGCAAGGCGAATGGTCTCCGCCCAGATCGCGGCGCCCCCGTCGGGCATGTCGTCGCGATCGACGCTCGTGATCACCACATGCTTCAGGCCCATCAGCGACAAGCTCTCGGCGACGCGCCGCGGCTCGTCCCAGTCGGCCGGCTGCGGCTTGCCCGTCTTCACGTTGCAGAAGCCGCACGAGCGCGTGCAGGTGTCGCCGAGGATCATGATCGTCGCCACGCCCCGGGCCCAGCACTCACCCATGTTCGGGCAGCCGGCCTCCTCGCAGACCGTGTGCAGGCTGTGCTCGGTCATGATCGACCGCAGCTGCTGATATCCCGGCCCGCCGGGCAGCTTGGCGCGCAGCCACTTGGGCTTGCGCTTGGTCGCCATGCTCTGCTTGGCCCCGCCCGTGTTGTTGAGCACCATCGACGAGAGGCTCACCACGGGGGTGTCCATCCGACGCAGCGGATCGCCCCCCAGGGGACGCGGGTGACGCGCCAGCGCGCGCTCGATCGACGGGTTCGGCTTCGGCGAAGCGGTCATGGCGCGAAGTGTAGCGCGCGGGCCGCGCCCCCGATGCAGGCGGGGCGCCCAGACAACCGCAACCGTTCTCGGACGCGCGCACACGGAAGACCCCGGGTCTCGGTGGACGAACTCGCGTTTTCGACCGATGCTTGGCGAGTCGCCCCCCGGTCGGCCCGCGTTGACAGGCCCCCGGGCGGTGATAGTTTGAGCTTCCACCGGCCCGGGCGGCGCGACCTTCGCACCCTCGTGCAGGCGTCACAGCGCAGGAAATCGCTCGAGAGGAGTCCACGAGGTGAACACCACCGCGACGGAGAACGCCCGCCGACCCCTCGCGCGCCTTGCGCGCGTCGTCGCCGCCGCCGCCATGCTCGTCGGCTTCGCAGCCCAGACCGGCTGCGAGGTGGACTCCTATATGGACCAGAGCGTCGTCGGACGCTGGGAGTACACCCCCACCGTCGTCCCCATCCTCGAACGCATCGATGTCATCGAGGGCGACCAGGGTGAGTTCGTCGAAACCACCCCCGTCATGCCCGATGACCTCGTCCCCCAGGTCGCTGACTACCGCGTCGGCGCCGGCGACGCCCTCTACATCGAGATCTTCGACTTCCTCCAGCCCGGTGTCGCCACGCCCTTCGAGCGCATTGTCGACGCGCGCGGCGAACTCGACCTCCCCCAGCTCGGCGGCATCCCCGTCCTCGACCTCACCGCCAGCCAGATCCGCCAGCGCATCCGCGAACGCCTCCGCGAGGGCGGCATTATCGAGGACGCCCTCGTCAGCGTGCAGGTCGTCGAGCGCCGCCAGGCCACGTACAGCATCTTCGGACAGGTCGCCGGCGTCGGACGCTACGTCATCCCCGAGCCCAACTACCGCCTCCTCGAAGCCATCACCGAGGCCGGCGGCATCAGCCCCGGCACCCGCCACATCTTCGTCATC
>JBICHM010000023.1:0-3104 GCA_043101835.1 Phycisphaerales bacterium
TTCTTCGCGAAGGAGAGCCTGTAGGCCAAGCCTACGCGGTGATCGAAGCGGAGAAGGCGAACTTTCCGGTGGCCATGATGTGCCGGTGCCTCGACGTGAGTCCGTCCGGCTACTACGCGCAGCGCAACGCCGCGCCGAGCACGCGCGCCAAGGAGAACGAAGTGCTCAAGCAGGAGATCAAAGCGGTGTTGTTGATGGGCAGCGAGAACCGCAGAAATCTGAACGGATGGTCGCCGTGCGAACCGCGTGAAACTCGCTGGGAGTAACGCGATCAGGTACGCGGAGCTTGAACCAAAAAGAAGGGCCCGGGCATCACCACCACCACGGGCGAAGACCGGACCCACTCGTTTTGACACACCGAGTGGTCAGGACCTCTCACGCCTTGATGCCCGCCGTCCAGTTTTTGGCCAGGACGCCGCGTGGACGGGTCGCTGCGCTACATCATCTGCGCCCGGGCGGCCTGCGGGCAGCAGTTCTTCCTATGCTCCCAGTGCGATCGTGGGCGGCGCTATTGCTCATCTTCGTGCTCGAAGGAGGCCCGTAGGGTGTCGCTGCGAGAGGCTCGTCGGCGGCACCGTCAGAGCCCCGAAGGGCGAGCCGACCACCGCGATCGGCAGCGGGAATATCGGCGTCGCCAGGCGGCCCGCGTGGTGGATCACGGTGCCGAAAACTTGCCCTGCCGCTTAGAGATGGTTCCGCAGCCGCGACTGCGCGGCATGGAGGAGAACCTAGATGGCGATCTGGATGGCGATCCGGCCGGGCCGGACCGGGACACGCGTACTGGCCACGGCGGGCGTGAAGCAGACCTTGCTCAAGGCGAATCTCGCCCTCGAGCCGGCACATCCGCGGGCAGTGCCCGCCCTGCTCGAGGCCGTGGCGCTTTGGCAGGGAGAGCAGGTCCGAGCTGCGCTTTGTGTGGACGGGTCGGACGGTGGGTGCGACACGACACTGTCGCAAACGCTCGTCGACGTCTTCGACCCGACGCCGCTGTTTCGACTCGACATCGTGCCCGACCGCCCCCGGAGTCGAGAGCGTGATCGACTCGAAGGAATGGGCGACTTCCGCGACTTGCGTCAGCTGCTCCTCTTTGAGGTGGCGCAGTGATTTCGGCGGAGCAGGTAGCGAAGATTCGCCGACTCTTCTTCGCCGAGCACTGGAAGGTCGGGACAATCGCGGCCGAGCTCGGCCTGCACCACGAGACGGTGAAGCGAGCGCTAGCGCTCGACAAGCGCCCGCCACCCCCACGACGCGTGCCGTCGACGATTCTCGATCCTTACAAGGCGTTCATCTGCGAGACGCTCGAGCAGTACCCGCGGCTGCGATCGACACGGATCCTGGAAATGCTTCGTGTCCGCGGTTACCGAGGCTCGTACAGCCAGGTCAAACGCTACGTCCGAGACCATCGGCCTGCGCGACAACGAGAAGCCTATCTGCGTCTGCGCACACTTCCCGGTGAGCAGGCCCAAGTCGATTGGGGCAGCTTCGGCAAATACGACGTCGGCCGGGCAAAGCGGGCGCTGTCGTGCTTCGTGATGGTGCTGAGCTCTTCGCGGGCGATGTATGCCCGTTTCTTCTGGGACCAGAAGCTCGAGAACTTCCTGTACGGCCATGTCGAGGCATTCGAAGCGCTGGGCGGTGTGCCTCGCGAGGTGCTCTACGACAACCTCAAGAGCGTGGTGCTCGAGCGCGACGGCGACCACGTCCGGTATCACCCGCAGATCCTCGAGCTGGCCGGCCACTACCACTTCGCTCCCAAGCCCTGCGCCCCGTATCGTGGCAACGAAAAGGGCAAGGTCGAGCGAACGATCCAGTACCTTCGTCACTCGTTCTTTGCCGCTCGGCGATGGAAGGACATCGACGACCTCAACGCCCAGCTCTGGACCTGGATCGACGAGATGGCGCATCGCCGACCCGTGCCCGGCGAACCCGAGCGACAGCTTGTCAGCGAGGCGCTGCTCGCCGAACGCGAGTGTTTGCTGCCGCTTCCTGAGCGCCGCTTCGCTTGCGAGCTCGTCAAGACGGTGGCCTCCGGCAAAACGCCATACGTCCGCTTCGACCTCAACGACTATTCGATTCCGCACCCGCTGATACGGCAGTCGCTGACGCTGCTCGCCTCGCCGTCTCGCGTACGGCTGACGATGCCCGACGGCAGAGTCGTAGCCGAGCATCGACGGTCTTACGACCGCGGGCAGGTCATCGAGGACGAGGCCCACATCGCGGCCTTGGCCCGAGAAAAGCGGCACGCCGCCAAGCTACGCGTCCGTGACCGGCTGCGGATCGTGTGTCCCAACGCCAACGCCTTCATCGAGGCGCTGTCGCGACGCGATACCGTCATGTCGGTCGAGACGCGCCGGCTCGCGATGCTGCTCGACCGCTACGGCGCAGCATCGCTCGATGACGCCCTCGGTGATGCCATGTCCCGCGGAGCCATCTCCTCGACCTCGGTCGCGTACATCCTCGATCAACGAGCACGCAGGCTCGGTCAGCCCCCACCGGTGCCCGTCGTCTTGCCAAACGACGATCGCGTCCGCGACCTGCATGTCATCGAACACGACCTCGACGCCTACGACGCGCTTGCGCACAGCGGAGATGACCATGACGACGAACAAGACTGAGCTTGCACACAAACTGGCCGACCTCGGGCTGCGCTGGGCCGCCGACAACCTGCCCGATCTCATTGCTCTGGCGACGAAGAAGCGATGGGGGCCCGTCCAGATCCTGGAACACATCGTCGAACACGAGCTGGCCGAGAAGCGACGTCGAAGCCTGGAGCCGAAGACTCACGCGAGCACGCATCGGCCGCTTCCGGCCAATGGCCGACTTCGACTGGAGCTGGCCCAAGAAGATCGATCGAAAGCTCGTGGAGTCGGCCCTCGGTCTCGAATTCCTCGAGACCGCGAGCAACGTCGTGCTCGTCGCTCCCCAGGGGCTGGGCAAGACGATGATCGCCAAAGGCATCGCCCACGCGGCGGCCCATGCCGGACACACCGTCCGCTTCGTCACCGCCTCAGACTTGCTCCTCGACCTCGCCGCACAAGACTCGGCGCGGGCCCTCGACCGACGGCTGAAGTACTGGGCGTCGATCAAGCTCCTCGTCCTCGACG
>JBICHM010000024.1:0-16977 GCA_043101835.1 Phycisphaerales bacterium
CCCTTGAACTCCTCGAAGATCACCTCGTCGGCCTTGGAGCCGGTGTCCACGAGCGCGGTGGCGAGAATCGTCAGCGACCCGCCGTTCTCGATGGCGCGGGCGGAGCCGAAGAACTTCTTGGGGCGCTGCAGAGCGCCGGAGTCGATGCCGCCGGTCATGATCTTGCCCGAGTGCGGCATCTCGTTGTTGTACGCGCGAGCGAGGCGAGTGATCGAGTCGAGCAGGATGACGACATCGTCGCCGAACTCGACGGCGCGACGCGCCTTCTCGATGACCATCTCGGCCACCTGCACATGGCGGCTGGACTGCTCGTCGAAGGTGCTGGCGACGACCTCGACTTCCTTGGGCGTGTTGCGCTTGAAGTCGGTGACTTCCTCGGGGCGCTCGTCGATGAGCAGCACGATGATCTTCACATCAGGGAAGTTCTTCGCGATCGCCCGGGTCATCTTCTGAAGGAGCACGGTATTGCCGGTGCGGGGCGGGGCGACGATGAGGCCGCGCTGCCCCTTGCCGATGGGCGCGACGAGATCGATGACGCGCGTCTCGATGGTGTCGGGCTCGGTCTCGAGGACGAGGCGCTCCTCGGGGTGGAGGGGCGTGAGGTCCTCGAAGGTGCTCAGGTTGTGGACGACCTCGGGATCGCGCCCGTTGACGGCTTCGACATTGAGGAGCGCGAAGAACTTCTCGCTGTCCTTGGGGGCGCGCACGGCGCCGCGCACGACCATGCCGCGACGCAGCCCGTAGCGACGCACCTGGCTCGGCGCCACGTAGATGTCGTCGGGGCCGGCGAGGTAGGAGTATTCACTCGAACGCAGGAAGCCGTAGCCCTCGCGCAGGATCTCAAGCGAGCCTTCGCCGTAGATGAGCCCGCCGGCGGTCGCGCGGCTCTTCATGATCTGGAAGATCAGCTCGGGGCGCGCCGTCTGGTGGAAGTCGGTGATGCCCTCCTTCTCGGCGAGCTTGTGCAGGTCGCCGAGGGACATCGTCTGGAGGTCGGCGAGCTGGAGCGCGTTCTTCTGCGCGTCCTTGCCCTTCTTGGTGGCGAGGGTCTTCTCGAGCTCCGCGGCTTCGGCGGCGAGGTCCTCATCGCTGGGCAGATAGTGCGAAGGGATGCCGCCCGAGGCGCCGTAGCCACCCCCGCCGCCACCGCCGCCGCCCTGCTTGTTCTTGCGCGTCTTCTTGCGGCGCGTCCCGCCCTGGCCCTGCTGCTGGTGCTGATGGCCACGGTTCTGGTTGTGGCCGCCGCCCCCGCCGCCCTGCTGGTGGCCCGAGCGCTGCTGGCCGCCCCCGCCGCCGCCGCCGGCGTTGGCGTTCCCGCCGCCGGACTGCTGCCCGCCGGACTTCTCGCCCTGCTGGGAGGCCTCGCCCTTGGGCTGGGTGTCGCCGGACTTGCCGCCGGCGTCGCCGTCGCTCTGGCGGGGCTTGCGCCGCCGGCGCGTACCCTCGCCGCTCTGGGACTCACCCTTGGCGCCGGCGCTGGCGCCCTCTTCGACCGCTGCGGGAGACTTCGCCATGTATTTTCTCTGGGCTTTCAGCCGGGAACGACGCGCAGCCGTGCGCGCGTTGCACTGAGGAAAGAGCGTGCCAAGGCCATGCAGGCGCCCGCTGCCAAACTGTGACACCAGAAGCGGGAGGCCGCCCGACGCTGGGGTGCATTGCACTGGCGGTGATCCGCGGCGGGACCCGCCCGAATCGCGATCGGTCTGCCGACCGCCCCGACCCGGATGGGAGCGAGCCGGGGAATCCCCGGCCCACGCCGCGACGCAGGCATGATACCCCACCAGTCCGGGGCATCAAGACGCATCGGCGTCGAATCCCCAACCCTTTGCCGGGTGGTCAGCCGGCGCGGCAAAGGGCGCCGAACGCCTCGCCAATACGTGTGCGAAGTGTCTCGAGGTCGGCATCGTTGCGAACGACGACCGTCGCACACCGGCGTTTCTCCGCCTCGGGCATCTGGGCCGCCTCGCGCCGGGCGAGTTCCTCGTCGCTCCAGCCGCGCGAGGCGCGCACGCGCGCAAGGCGCTGGTCGCGCGGCGTATCGATGAAGAGCACCGCGTCGCACCAGGCGTCGAGCCCCCCCTCGTGGAGGAGCGGGATGTCCAGCGCGATGCAGCGCACGCCGGCTGCCGAAGCGTTGCGCATGGCCTTCGTGAGATCTTCACGCACGATCGGGTGGATGAGCCCCTCGAGACGCCGGCGCTGGGCGTCGTCGGCGAAGACGATGGCCGCGATGCGTGCGCGATCGATTCGCCCGCCCTCGCCCACCACGTCGTCCCCCCACCATTCGCGCAGCGCGTCGACGACCTCCGGACGGTCGAGCGCCGCCTTCGCGGAGCGGTCGGCGTCGAAGCGGGCGCAGCCGAGGGCCTCGAGCGCGCCCGCGGCGGCGGACTTGCCGCTGCCCACGGCGCCGGTGACGCCGATGGCGACGACGTCGCTGGTCTCTGGGGGGCGTGCGGGGGCGGTCATTGCGAGGGAGTCTACTCGGGGACCGGGGTTCGGCGCGAAATCGCGGATTGCGTCCGGCGCGCGGGCGCGATTTCACGTTGCTGATGGCGACACGCGCCCTGCCGGGCGCGCACGGCGCGAGACGCCTGGAGGCCGCCATGACGCTGCTGCGAGACAACTGGGTCGGCACGCTCTTCGATGCGGAGCTGAACCTCGATTCCTGCGACCGCTACAACAACGCCGAGTTGACGATCTTCCTGCGTGTGCACCTGCGCCAGCGGAATCCCGCAGGCGGCGCCGCGACGGGCACGGCGAACGACTACGGTCGCGCCACCGGCACGCCCCGGCGCATCGTGCGCTGGGACGACAGCGCCTGGCGGCGCTGGACCGCCAACTACCAGCGCACCGGCGAGCGCTTCTGGACCGGCAAGTTCTGGCTCATGACGCCGCGGAACTACGCGGACCTCGACTACGAAGACCGCGGCCTCACCTACCGGCCGAACATCTGGTGCCGCATGCGCCTCAGCGTCCTCGACAGCCCGGCCAACGCGCACACGACGATCGATGTCGTGCGCCTCGACCCGCGCGAGACCTTCTTCGGCTCGCATGCGCGCCTCTACGACTCACGCGACCTTTCGCCCACCAACAAGGGCGCCTCGATGCGTCAGCGCGCCCATGTGCACGAGATCGGCCACCTGCTCGGCCTCGGCCACAGCGCCCAGCACCGGCAGGCGTGTCAATCGACCGGCGACACCAACAGCCCCATCTGCTACGGCACCAACGCCCACGAGACCGACGAGGTGATGGGCGGGGGCATGAATCTCGAGCAGTGGAACGCCGAGCCCTGGATGAAGGCCATGCAGGGCATCACCGGCCAACCCCAGCATTCCTGGGCGCCGATGATGCGCCGCCACTACCCGCGCTCGAGCGAGGATGTCGCGGCGAATCGATTCCCCACGGCGCGTCCGAACCGGGGCTGAGCCTCAGGGCGACTTCAGCCACGCGATCGCATCCCGCTCGTTGGAACCGGTCCAGCCGCTCTCCATCAGTGCGATGAGCAGGTTCTTCAGCGGCGCATCGCGCTTCACCATTTCGCCGAGTCCGTTCGGCGAGCGCCTCGGGTCGCGCAGGGCGAGGCAGTACTCGAGCGCGATGTCGTCGGAGTCGCTCGGGTGGTGACGCTGCAGGTGCTCGAGCACGCGGCGCACGCGCGGGAAGTTGCGCCCCATCTCGACGAGCGCCTCGCCGACGGCGCGCTCGTCCATCGAGAAGGTGACGCCCAGGCTCCCCCACCGGAAACGGTTGACGACGAATGTGGGGTCCTGCTTCAGGTATTCGAGGAAGCCGTGCGTGACCGGCACCTTCCCGCTGAGCCAGGGGCCGAAGCCGTCGCTGAAGAGTGACGACCCCGCCGGCATGCCGGCCTTGGAGATCTTCAGTTTCCAGTCCGGCCCGCCGAGCCAGGTGACGGGGTCCCATGTGAAGCCGAACTCGCGAAGGCGCACCGACTGGGGCCAGTTTCCGGGCACGACCGGCGAGCCGAAGGTGTTCACGACCCGCCCGCGCACGGCGTCCTCGCGATCGGCCGCGACGAGCGCATGCAGCGCGTTGCAGAGGATGATGTTCCCCTGGCTGTGCGCCATGATCTCGGTCGCGCGATGCGCCGGCTCGCAGAGCAGTTCGAACATCGCGCGCGAGGCGGGGTTGCGCGCGAGGACCTCGGCCATGACCGATTCCTTTGTCGCCGCGGGCCTGCCCTGCTGCTTCGCCTTCGCGACCGCGCGCTCCAGCGCCTCGGCGGCCGAATCCGCCCCAACGCCGTGGAACTGATACTTGTCGGCCACGCACTGGCGCAGATCCAGCAGCCCGCCCTCGGTGGCGTTGTAGACGCCGATGACCGGGCACATCTGCAGTTCGGCGAGGCCGAGCGCACTGGCCACGTGGTCGGCGCCGGTGTTGGCCATGCCATTGATGAAGATCACGCGCCGGTTGGCGCTGAAGTGCGCCGAGGTCTTCACGCCCGGCGGCGTGTAGAGGCGAATCTCGCCGTCCTTGGTGGGCGCAGATCCGGGTTGATGGGGCGGGATGGCGATGGGCATCGGCGTGGCTCCACGGCGCGGGGGGAGATCGCCCGCATGCTACTGCAGGCGTCATCCGGCGCCGGCGCGCCCGGACCGATTACTCAGCGCGCTTGAACAGATCGAGAAACCGGTCCTCGTACTGCTTGAAGACGCCGAGGCGGTCGAGTTCGCGCTTCAGTTCGATGGCCTTGGCGCGGTCGCGCCGGGCGTCGGCGAACATCTGCTCGAGGCGCTCGCGCGTGGCGTAATCGATCGGCTCGCGCTTCGGCTCGGGCTGCTGCTCGGGTTCGGCGCTCGTCTCGAAGGACACCTCCTCCTCGGCCTCGCCGACGCCGGGGAACTGTTCTTCGCCGCCGAGGCGTTCGAAGAGTTCGAGGAGCTGCTGATCGACGGCCTCGCCCTGGGCGATGAGGTCGGCGAGGTCGATGTGCAGGTCGGCGAGGGCGCCGAAGACGGCGAGCGCGGCGGCGGCGGCCTTGGGGTTGGGCACGCCGCCGGCGAAGTACGGGATCTCCGCCATCAGGCAGGCGCCGGGCACGCCCTCGCCCTTGCCGACGCCCAGCAGCACGCCGTTGAGCCCGCCGATCTGCCCCTCGGCGAGGGGCTCGGCGCCGGCGCGCCCGACCTCGGCGAGCACATCGCGGTCGGTGGCGACGGCGTGCACATCGGCATCGTCGGTGGGGTGCAGCTGCGTGCCGAGGCTGGCGAAGGTGACGAGGCGCGTGACGGCGCGGCTGCGCGCGTATTCCAGGATCTCGCGGCACATGGCGCCGGAGCCGGTGTCGGGCTGGGCCTCGGCGATGAAGATCAAGAGGTCGCGCCCGTCGGCGGGGTTGCGCCACTCGTAGAAGTAGCCGGAGGGCAGTCGGGGTGCGGAGGCGATGCCCTGGCGCACATCGATCTGGCGCAGGTCGAAGTACTTCTCGCCGGCGAGTGTGTGCACGGGCTCGGCGCCGAGGGTGCGGATGAGGTGCGTTGCGGCGATGACGGCGACGCCGCCGAGGCCGGGCCAGGCGGCGACGAGCCATGGGTCGCGCAGTTCGTCAGAGGAAACCATGCCCCATCCTACGGGAGGCCGGCCGGCGGGCGCGGATACCGCGCCTTGAGGGCGTCCGCTTCGGCCTCGAGCGCCGCGGCGCGCTCGGCGGAGCCGAAGCGCCGCTCGGCGACGGCGGCCAGCTCGAAGGCGGTGATGCTCATGCCCATTGCGGGGCGTGAGTCAGGATTCGCAGCGAGCGTGCGACGCGCGACCGCGGCGCCGGCAGCCGCGGCTTCGAGCGCCTCAGGATCGTCGAGCATGAGCAGCATTCTGGTGAGATGCCCGCGCGCGATGACATCGCGCGTCCGGAAGGCGAACCGATGTGGTTCGAGGAGGGCGGCGCGCGTGTTGTGCAAGACGCCGGAGCGCGCATGGGCAAGGCCGATGTCAAGCTCACCCCGGAGCATGTGGACGATCGAGAGCGAGGCCTCGGCGCAGCCGAGGCCGAAGATGCGGGCGGGCGCGTCCGGGGCTTCATCGAACAGCTCGCGCGCGACGACGAGGCGCGCCTTGGCGAGGCGCAGGGCCTCGTCGGTGTCGGTGTGCAGCAGCAGCGCCCCGATGCGCTCGTATGACCAGCACAGGTCGTCGCGCAACGCGGCGTCGCCGGGGCGTTCCCGCAGGCGTCGCTCGATCGAAGCGTGGACATCGCGGTAGACCGCCAGCGCGAGGTCCAGCTGCCGGGCGTCCTTGTAGGCGTCGCCGAGGAGGATGCGCGCGAGGGTCAGCTGCTCGACGAGCGCATCGTCATCGGGGGCGCGCGCGCTGAGGGGCTCGAGGAGGGCGAGCGCCTCTGTGCGGAATTCGACGGCGCGCGCCGCGTCGCCGCGATCGAGGGCGACGGCGCTCAAGGCGTGGAGCACGCGCACGCGCTGGCGGATGGTCTGGTCGTCGCGCGTGACGGCGGGAAGGCTGTCGAGGCGGTCGAGCAGGAGTTCGCCGAGGCCTTCGCGCGCCGCGTTGGCGCCGCTGAGCAGCTCGAGCTCACCGAGCACACCCTCGACGAGCACATCGACCGTGCGTCGCATCTCCGCGGCCTGCATCGCGTTGCGGCGCGAAGTGTCGGCGAGGCGCACGGCGAGCAGGGCCACGACAACGACGACGAGCGCGACAAGTGCGGCGGCGCCCGGGCGTCGGCGCAGCAGCAGTGCGAAGCGTCGCGCCGGCGATGGCGGACGTGCTTCAACAGGCAGGTGCGCAAGCACACGACGGAGGTCGTCGCCCAGGTGCTGGGCGGAGGCGTAGCGGTCGTCGGGCGAAACGGCGCAGGCAGTGTCGAGGACGGTGTCGAGCTGCGCGCGGTCGGGGCCGAAGGCGTCGGGCAGCGCGGGGCGGGCGCCAGCGGTGATGCGCTGCACGAGATCGGCGAGCGGCGCATCCGGGGCGCCAAAGGGATGGGCGCCGACGAGCATCTCGTGGGTGATGACGCCGAGGGCGAAGACATCGGTGCGCACATCGCCGCGCTCGGCGCCGGCCAGCTGCTCGGGCGCCATGTAGGCGAGCGTGCCGACGAGGCGCGGGCCCTGCGTCTCGCCCGACGCCTCGGCGCCGGTGAAGGCCGAGGCGCCGAAGTCGATGACCTTCGGCTCGGCGCGCCCGTTGCGCTCGGCGACGAGGATGTTGGCGGGCTTGAGGTCGCGGTGCAGCACGCCGTTGGCATGGATGGCGTGCACGGCTTCGCAGACGCGCACCATCAGCGCGATGCGCTCGCGCCATGGCAGGTCGCGCTCCTGCGCGTACCGTGTGATCCACGGCCCCTCGATAAGTTCGACGGCGACGAAGGGACGCCCGTCGTCGGTCTCGCCGGCGTCGTAGACCTGCGCGACGCCGGGGTGGTTGAGCTGCGCGAGGGCGCGCTGCTCGCGCTGGAACCGCGCCCGCACCTGCTCGGGCAGGCCGTCGCGCAGAATCTTCAGGGCGACCTCGCGCGCAAGCGGACCGGTGGCGCGCGCATGGTGCACCGCACCGCTGCTCCCGGCGCCGATGACGTGCCCGATCTCGTAGCCGCGGACGATCGAAGTCGGGCTCGCCGGCGCGGCGTCGTCGGTCGACAGCAGCAGGCGCCCCCCGAGCACGGGCTCGGCAAGGAACCCGGCGGCGCCCGCGTCGTCGAGGTCGTCGAGCAGCGCAAGCACGCTGTCGTGGAGCGCACGGTCGCCCGAGGTCAGCCGATCGACCGCGTCGCGCCGACGGTCGGCGGGGAGATCGACGACCTCCTCGAAGACGGCTCGGATGCGCTCGTAGTCGTTCATCGCTCGGCGCCGTCGCCCAGGGCGCGGAACAGCCACGCGCGGGCGAGGGTCCAGTCGGCCCGGACCGTGCGGTCGGAGACCCCCAGCCGCTCGGCCACCTCCGCCTCGGTCATCCCTCCAAAGAAGCGCATCTCGACGACGCGAGCGGAACGCGCATGGCGCTGCTCGAGCAGATTCAGCGCCTCGTCGAGTTCGAGCAGGTCCACGCCGGGGCGCCCTGGCGCGTCCGTGAGGGGGATCTGCGTGGCGCCTCCCCCCCGCTTCTGCGCGCCCTTCCTCCGGGCGTGGTCGACGAGCAGGCGGCGCATCGCGCTCGACGCCCACGCGAGGAACTCGACGCGTGAGCGGATCTGGACCTTCGAATCGGCCAGCAGACGCAGCCACAGCTCGTTGACGAGGGCGGTGGGCTGGAGGGTGTGATCGACCCGCTCGCCGGCGAAGAGGTGACGCGCGAGGGCCGCGAGGTCGTGCTGGAGCGCGGCGAGGTCGTCCGGCGCGATGGCCTCGCCCTTCGCGTCACCGGGTTGGTGATCGTTGCCCTCCATGGGGGCAGTCTACATCGCAGCAGAGGAACCCAGCACTGCGAAAGTGGCGTCGCCGGCCCGACGTGAAGCCACTCCCGTCACCCCATGCGTATCGCAACCATTGGGGCGTCGGGCATCGACGCGTCCCGCGCAGAAGGGCAGACGGTGTCGCCGAGGGAGGATTGAATGCGACTCGTCGGCGAAGGGATGAAGAATCACGCATCGTGGCGGTCTGATCGCACGGTACAGATCCTGCTTTGTTTCACCTGGATATCTGCTAGGGTTGCAGCATCGAGGAGGAGAGAAGCATGACACTTCGGTACCTGGGAACATGCTGCGCTGTCGCCGCGGCGACGGGCGCCCACGGCGCGATCAGCTACGGCCCGTATACGTTCGCCGATCAGGCGTTCGCCGACCGCGCTGAGGTGAACGAGACGGGCGACATGTTCATCAATGGCGCGGCCACGTTTGAGGAAGCGCTCACCGGCTTCACGCCGGACACGGGGCTCTTCAACATCGGCTCGACGAGCGGGCCGACGCCGTTTGCCAACGACTTCACGCTCTTCTTCGACGACCTCGGCGCGATCGACCTGCCGGGCGCCGACATCGTGCTGTTCGACCTGCGCTACAGCGAGGACGCGTACGAGATCGCGGTGATCACCGGCGGCGTCGAGTCGGTGTTCCTGTCGTACTCGACCGCATCGCAGGTGAACACTGGCGAGGTGCACGAGGGCGGCGCCGCGACGGCGTGGGCCGTCGAGATCGACCTGGCTGATTACGGCGTGTTCGCCGCCGAGGCGATCCGCTTCCGCGCGGGCCCGAGCAACACCAGTTCCGGCAACCCCCAGGCCGACCCGACCATGGCGGGCGTGCTCAATGTGCCGGCGCCCGGTTCGGGCGCGCTGCTGCTTGGCCTCGGCGTGCTCGCACGGCGCCGCAGGTAGCGAGATCCATCTTTTCCCCCGGGCTCGGTGGAAGACGGCGCGCCGCCGTTACGGTGATTCCGACCGCGCCGCCGACAGCGGCTCGAAGAGTATGTTGACGATTGTCCATTCACCGTTGATGCGCATCAGCTGCAGGTAGTCAAACCACACGGCGCCGGTGAGTTTCGCCAGCGCGATTTTCTCGCGGATCTCGTAGACCTCGATGTCGCAGCGCGCGGTCGCCGGGTCGAAGCCGAACTCGCGGTTGAAGGCGTCGCCGAGCAGGCGGATCTCCTCCCAGGTGATCGGGCGGAAGTAGTCGAAGCCGGCGCCCTCGGCCCCCTCCGACCAGCGCTCGACGGTGCGCTTCGAGAGGATTGGGTGGCAGGTCGCCTGGACCTTCGGTCCGTTCATCTCGTAGAAGCCCATGCAGTAGTCGTGGATGATGCGCTCGATCTCGGGCGCGCCCTGGCGTGTCGGCGGAGGGGGCGCGGCGCCGTTCTCATCAAGAATGATCACCGCTGAATCAACGATCAGCCAGCGCCCGTCGAACTGCGCGAGATGGAGGAAGTCGACGACATCCTCCATCACGACGACGGCCGCGGCCGAGCCGGTCTCGAGGTCGTGGACCGTGATCTCGCACCGTCCGCCTTTGGGGTCGTCACAACGCGTTCCGTTCCGACTCGTGCCGTAGAACTGCAGCCGGTCGTGGTCGTAGGGGCGGATCCATTCGTCGCTCGGGCGCCCCCGGTAGTTCGTGGCGACGACGCGCCGCGCGATGTCGTGGTGAGCGCGCGAGCGCACCACTTCGTCATCGCCGGCATACTTCGCGGTGACATACTCGCGGATGGCCGCCTCGACGGCCTGCACGTTCACGGGCTCCGACGCTTCGACTGAGACTTCGCTCGCGACAGCGCCGTCCAGCGCAAGCGTCACCCAGTCCGTGTACTGCCCTTCGCGCGAGTTGCCGAAGCCAAGGAAGAACCGGTCGCTCCGCGGATCGGTGAAGCCCACGCCAGAGGACCGACGCGCCGGCGCATCGCCATCGGACAGTTCCGCGACGCGCCACTCGCCCTGCTCGTCTCGCGACACCACGACCAGCCCCGGCACGTTCGTGCGCGCGTCCGCCGTGCCGCACCAGACGACGAGCGTGTCGGACGCGTCATCGAAGGCGTACATCGGGTTGCGCCGGCCGACCGGCGGGCCGGCGACCTCGACCCTCCGCCACGCCGGCGGATCGCTGCGCACCTCGAGCGTCCACAGCCCCTGCGCCATCGGCATCGGGTTCTCCTGCGTCGGCGGCGTCTGGCCGCTGAGCATGAGCAGTTCGCCCCGGTCGGCGTCGAAGCCGAACGCGAAGCCGAATCGCGGGCCGGGGGCATCGTCTGCGCTGAGTTCGGTCCACGTGACCCGGCCTTCGCCGTCGAACACGCCGATCCATGTGTCGTCGAAGAAGCCCGCGGCCGACACGCCGTGGGAGACGATGAGGGCGCCGGTCTGCGAATCCGCGGCGAAGGCGTGCAGCGCGCGCGCCGGCGGCGGGTCGATCTGCTCGATCCGCTCGAACACCAGCGCATCGCCCTCGAGTCGGGCGCGGTGCAGGTCGTTGTTGGTGGCGAAGTTCCCGCCGTAGCCGCCGAAGAGGTAGGCGTGGTCCTCGCCACGAGGCTGCGCGACGCGTCGCGAGCCCGCGGCGTCCGGCGCATCGCCCGCGATCTCGAGCGCCCGCCACGACGCCTCGCGCAAGTCGAAGGCCCACGCATCCCCCAGCGGGGCCCCCTGCGGCGCGTAGCCGGAGCCGGCGTAGATCACGACGGTGTCGCCGAAGACCATCAGGCTGGGGTGCTCGCGCGCCGCGGGCCCGTCATCGGCCCATTCGATGCGATCCGGCCATGCGGGCGTCGGGCCATCTGCCGACGCCATCGCGACCCCCGGCGTCGCCAACCGCATGGCCAGCGCCATCGTGAATGCCGCGGCGCCGGCGCCTTGAACGCTGAGTCGATTACTCATCAGAAAGGCCCTCGTACAGGGAACTGTCGGCATCGAAGCCCATGGTGGCGATCGCGAGCGTCGACGTGACGCGCGGATCCGACTCGCTCGGGCGCAGCGTGATGCGCAGCGCGCGCCCGTCCGGCCCCTCCAGAAGAAACTCGAAAGCGTCGCGCTCACCCGGGCGCCACCAGGCGAGTTCGAACGGCCCGTATCGATCACGCAGCGCGACCTGATAGTCAGCCATCCAGCGATACGCCTCACGCGACTTCGCATCGACCGCTTCGTCTTTGCACCCACGGATGGCAAGGCCCGCCCGGAACAGCGCCTCGGCGTCTCCGGATCTCGAGACCTCGAAGAACGCCCGCGCCTGCTCCATGAGTGTGTGGGAAGGCCAATCGGCCGGCCGCCGCAGTGCGCGCCAGCCGTCCGCCTCACGCGCCCGTGTGCGGTCCGTCGACGCCGGCGCCCCGGCCCGGAGAGCGCCGGCGATTTCGTCGTGGGCGTCGACGATTGCGCTCGGCGACGCCGGCACGACATTGTTCAGCACGAGGACCGCGCTCGGCGGTTCGAGCGCGATCGACCACACACACGCGAACCCCGGAACGAGTCCGGCGACGCGGAAGCGGTCGTCCTCATCGGCGCCGAACTCGCGCACAAGCAGACGAAGCGACTCCGGGCTGAGCAACCGACCCCCAAGCAGGGCGCGGCTCAGTGCGAGGAGGTCTTCTGCCGTGCTGACGAAGCCGCCGGCCGCGTACCGCCCTTCGATCGGGAAGGGCGCCGTCGGCACGATCGATCCATCGGGCTCGCGAATGTGACCCGATGCGAGCGACGAGCGATCGGCAGGATCTGAGTCGCCGAGCGTGGTTCGGCGCATGCCGGCGGGCGCAAGGATCAGTTCGCCGATCGCCTCCTCTAAGGGAAGACCGGTGGCCGACTCGACCACGCCCCCGAGGTGGAAGTACCCGAGGTTGCTGTAGAGCACGCGCGTGCCCGGCGCCACGGTGGGGCCGTCGTCGACGAGCGTATCGAGGAAGGGCAGCCCGCGTCCGTCGGCATCGAGCGTCACACCTGCTTCGATCGGGTCGGCGGCGCCGGCGCGCTCGCGCGCAAGCCCGCTGCGAAACGTAAGCAGTTGGCGAATCGTGACCGCATCGGCCCACGGCGCGTCGAGGCCGGGCCGGTGCAGCGCGAGTGTGTCGTCGAGCGAGAGGCGCCCTTCATCGACGAGTCGCAGCACCGCGATGCGCGTGAGCACCTTCGTCAGCGATGCGATACGGAACCGGGTGGCGCCGTTGATTGGCAAGCCGTCGGGCAGTGACTGCAGGCCGGCGGCTCGCACGGCCGTTGCGCCATCACCGGCGAGGAGGCCGACAACGCCATGCAGGGCGCCGGACTCGAGGCGCGCCGACGCGACCGCCGCGGCCTGCGCGAGCGCATCATCCTGCGTGACGCCGAAGTCCGCGTCCGGCCCGCCCAGCCGCACGCCGGCGAGCGCGAGCGGCGCCAGCACGCAGGCCAGAATCGTCAAGGCAACAGCGTTCTTCATCGCTCGTCCTCCGTCGGTGTCGCGCGCACCGCGCCCGGCGCAACGATCGTCGTGGTTTCGATGAGGCGTGTGCCCGGCCGGCGTTCGCACGACAGAAGGAAGGCCTGCAGTTCGTCGACCATGGCGTTGAAGTCGCGGAGCTCGTCATCGGTGAGCCAGCCGCTCTGCGTCGCCATGTGCGTGTCGCGGCCGGGGCCGCGCGTCGTCGCGCCGGAGCGCGCCGACCGCGCGAACGAACGCGAGGCATTCCGAGCGGCGCTGGAGACGAGACTGTTGATCGCGTCGACGAGTTCCGGATCGGACGCGTCGTAGATAAAGCGCATGTGCGGGTCCGCCTCGTACACGCGCGCGTCCCGGCGCGCCGTGCCGATCGTCCCGACACGGGCGATGAGGCCCAGGCCCTCGAGCACATCGAAGTGGCGATACAGCGAGCCGGCGCGCCGCCCGAGACGCTCGGCGACCTCCCGAACCGTCCTGGCGCCGCCCCGGGCGATCGCATTCAGGATCGCGTAGCGCGTCGGATCGGCGAGGGCGTTGATGGTCACAGGGTCCCGGACGTCGGTCCGGGGGCCGTCGGCCGGGCCGGTCTGCGAGCCACGATTATTCTGCACAGATGTCATTGTGCAGATTATTGGGATGAACACCCCGCCGGTTGCACGCGCGCCCCCCAGGCGACGCCGACGCTCGTTCGCGCGTTCACCCGGACGAGCCGGCACGCGACTCCCCGCACCCGGATCCGCGCCGCGCCGCAGCCTCGGGGTTGCGCGCGCCGGCGTGTCAAACACACAACTCGACGCGCTTCGCCGTCTTGACCACATCCCCACCCCGCGAGACAATCCCCCGTCCCGCGGGTGTAGTTCAGTGGTAGAACGTCAGCTTCCCAAGCTGAATGTCGCCGGTTCGAGTCCGGTCACCCGCTTTCGGAACACCGCACCTGTGGCGGCGTGTTCCCGCCGACACGGGCGGGGTCGGCTCGAGCGAGGGCGTCCGATTCTGGCGTGCGACGGGTCCGCCACGGCGGCGCTGTCTGCTTCCCGGGACTCTCGCGAATGGCCAAGTTCTATCTGAAGAGCACCAACGGATCCGCGGGCGATGTGTCGCTCGCCGCCGGCCCGATCGCCATCGGCCGGCATCCGGACAACGACATCGTCCTGAAGGACGATCTCGCCAGCCGCTTCCACTGCGTCATCGAGCCTGCGCCTGGCAAGGGCTATCGCGTGCGCGACCTCGGCTCGCGCAACGGCACGCGCGTCAATGAGGAATCGGTCGAGGAGGCCGTCCTCAAGCCGGGGGATGTGATCCAGGTCGGCGGGGCGGCGTTCCACTTTCAGGTGGATTCCTCGATCGCTGAACGCCGGGCCGCGGCGAGGGCGAAGGTCGAGGAGACCGGAAGCAACGGCGTCGGGCTCGCATGGGCGGCGGAACTGCGCGAGCTCATCGAGGAACTGCCCCCCAAGGGGCCGGCCGACAACAACGTCGTGCTCATCGACGCGTCGGGTCGCAAGAGCGGCGCCCTGGCGGGCGCGGGGCCGGGGCCGGAGGCGGTGCGACTGCTGCTGCTCGTGGCCTCGAAGAGCCGCGCGACGGACATCCACCTCGAGCCGCGAGGCGAGGAGGTGCACGCGCGCATCCGCGTGGACGGGCAGATGGTCTCGATCGCCGAGTTGCCCCCGAAGGTCGGGCAGTTCGTCATCGGCCTCATCCGCACGGCGTGCGAACTGAAGACCGCCGGGCGCGACGCGATGCTCGACGGGCATTTTTCGAGCGAGATCGACGGCAATCGCGTGGACTACCGCGCCTCGTTCACCCCGAGCGTGCACGGGCAGAAGCTCGTGCTGCGCGTGCTCGATCTGCGCAACACGCCGACGAGCCTCGATGCGCTCGGCCTCGCCCCCTACATGCTCAACCGGCTGCGTCAGGTGTGCCAGCAGGACGCCGGCATGGTGCTCGTCTGCGGCCCCACCGGCTCGGGCAAGACGACGACGCTCTACAACGCGATGCGCGAGATCGATCGCGAACACCGGAACGTCGTCACGATCGAAGATCCGGTCGAGTACCACCTGGAGGGCGTCACACAGATTCCGGCTGAAGAGGGCAAGGGCAACTCCTTCAACAGCCTGCTCCGTTCGGTGCTGCGCCAGGACCCGGATGTGATCCTCGTCGGCGAGGTGCGCGACGAGGAGACGGCGCGCACCGCGATGCGGGCTGCGATGACCGGGCACCTGGTCTTCAGCACGGTGCACGCGAAGGACACGATCGGCGCCATCTTCCGCCTGCTCGACCTTGGCGTGGAGCCGTACCTCGTCGCCAACTCGCTCGATCTCGTCGTCGCGCAACGCCTCATCCGGGTGCTTTGCGACCGCTGCAAACAACCGACCCGCATCACGCCGGCACAGTCGACGAAGATGGGCCGCTTCACCGAGGGCACGAAGCAGCTGTACACACCCGTGGGGTGCAGCCAGTGCCTGCGCACGGGCTATCGCGGGCGCAGCGCGCTGCTCGAGATGCTCGACTTCAACGACGACCTGCGCGATGTCATTCTCACCAAGCCCTCCATCAACGCGATCAAGAAGGTGATCGAGCAGGGCCTCTTCACGACGCTGCAGCAGTCGGGCTGGCAGCTCGCGGCGCGCGGCGCGACGTCGCTCGAAGAGGTCGAACGCGTGGTCGGCGCGTGACGGCCGAGGCGAACATCGAGACGCGAATCGCGACGCCTGACGACGCCGCGCCGCTGCGCGAGGCGTTCGGCGATGCGCCGGCGTTCCGGCGACTCTTCGAAGGCGACGCCGGCGTGCTGGTGATCGTCGGCGAGCAGGACGGCAGGATCGTCGGCGCCGTCGCCGCGGAATCCTCCGGGCATCCGGTGGACAGCTCGTGGGCGTGGATCAGCGCCGAGTGGCCCGCCGAGGAGGCTCCGGATGTCGCGCTCTATCGGGGCGCGGCGGAGGCGTTCGACGCGCAACCGCCGGGGACGGGCAGCGCCGCGGCGCTCGCGGCTCCGGTCGCCGTCGGCGATCGCCAGCGCGCCAGAGCCCTCGAGGCGGCGGGGTTCCGCCCTCGGGGCGGCGCCTATCGCCCGATCGGCCCGGGCATGGTCGAGTACCTCGACGGTTACACCGACCCCCAGGGATTTGTGGTGGATTTCGTCCGCGATCGCCCGGAATCTGCCTAGGCCAGTCCAGGCCATCGCCGGGCCGCCGCAAGAAAAACGCCGCGGGCCCGTGTCCGGGACGGCGGCGTGACTCCTCCGAGTGTGGCAGTCTGCTGGGCGTGCTCGCCCGAAAGCAGACGGATCCGTCTCCAGATACGTCCGCATAAGTCGTCAGCGGTCTCCCTGTGCTGGACCGCTCAGGGGAGAGAATAACGACGCGGACGCAGTATGTCAAGAATGCGCGCAGCGAAAGCGGTGAAGGTTGCCCTCCAACCGCTCGTCACGGACGCCCTGTGGCGTCGTCTCGCTGACGCCGAGGAGCAATCCCCCGATGCCCCTCAGCATTGGGCCGCTCTCTCGGTCGGCCCGGGGAACCGCTTCGCCCACGCGTTAGCGTCGGCGAAGCGGGCACAGGGATCCGTGGCTAGGTATGCAACGGCACATCGACAAAGTCGAGGCCGAAGCGCTGCCACGGAGGAGTCAGCAGTTCGTGCCCGCGCTTGCGGGATCTTCAGTTGTGAGGAGTGTGCTTCCCTACTCCTCGGCCCGGCCTTTCGGCTAGGCAACGCTCAACAGTTGCAAGGTAGCGATCGCCCCTCGCCAGTCAACCCCCTATTTGCCCACTTTCTCAGGCTTTCTCCGGGGCGGTTTTCGGGCGATCCCCCACCGGCAGACGCGCATCGCGCCACGCGGGGAACTCGCGCCGCCAGGAGCGCAGGCGTTCAATGTCGATCGGGACTGACAGCACACGCTCGCGATCATCGCCCTCCTCGAGCACGGCGCCGGCTGGATCGACGCACACGGAGCCGCCGGCATAGGCGAGATGCGGGTCGCTGCCGCAGCGATTGACGGCGAAGACGAACGCCTGGTTCTCGATCGCGCGCGCGATGGAGAGCGCCCGCCAGTGCGCAGCGCGCGCTGCAGGCCAGTTGGCGCCGAGCGCAAAGGCCTCTGCGCCCATCGCCAGCCCTGCGCGAAAGAGTTCCGGAAACCGCAGGTCGTAGCAGACGGCGCAGCC
>JBICHM010000025.1:0-7894 GCA_043101835.1 Phycisphaerales bacterium
CCCAGCGTCACCCGCAGGTGCTCCACCACGACCTCGGAGCCCGGCTGACCGAGCACACCGTCGTCAGCGTTGACGACCGCGCCGTTCCGAACGGTGACGCCCTGCGATGTGCCGCTGATCTCGACGCCGACCGAGAACTTCTCGAGTCGACTCGGCAGCCCCTGAATCGTGTAGCCGTTGAGATCGAACGTGACATGATCCGAATCGATGAACACCGCAACATCGCCATCAGCGCTCGGCGTCACCACTTCGCCAAGGTAATACGATCCGGGCGAGGTGATCGTCAGGGGAATATCACTCTGGCGGATGATGGTGCGAGGCTCGACATCGACGAGCGGCTTCGCAGTCGGCGTGATCGGGCCGGTGGGCGGATTGAGCGGGCCTGCGACGACAAGTCCGGTGGTCAGCAGCAGGCCGCCGAGACAGGCCGCAACGACAGCGCTCCGACGCGACAAACGCAAGTTCATGTCTTTCTCCTCCGGTGGCGAGACAGTCGCCGCCCGCAGGCTACCACGGTCATCCCGACGCACGAAACGAATAGCGTGCGAACACGACGATGACCACCAACTCGATGACGAGCGCCAGCGCAGGCGCCCCCCTCACGTCGCTGGTATTGACCCTGGGTTCATCAGCGCCCGGGCTCTGATGCTCAGGACAATGTCGACCCTGAGCCTCGGCGCAATGCTTGGATGTGCGACCAATGCCCGCTGCTCTCCCTAGACCGGGGAGGCTTCATTGGGCGTCCGCCGAGCCTGGAGTCGTCGCCGCGCCGCAAGCCAGAGAGTGTCGAGGAACACGGCGACGGCCCTCAGCCAACCAGCACGCACCGCATCCAGCGGGCCGCCGCAGAGCTCGTAGAATCGCCATCCGATCGATCGCACAATCGACAGCAGCGCGAAGGCCCCATGACACACGATGCCGGCCAGCCGCAATCCGCGATGGACGCACCCCAGCCCGTCGCGCCGGGCGCGCGCATCCAGTCGATCGATGTGCTCCGCGGCGTTGCGCTCCTGGGCATCCTCGTCATCAACATCGTCGGGTTCGGTCTCCCCTTCGCCGCGATGCACAGCCCGCTCCCGCTCGGCGAGTCCGGCCCGAACCTCTGGGTGTGGGCGGCCTCCGATGTGCTCATCAACGGCTCGATGTTCGCGATCTTCTCGATGCTCTTCGGCGCCGGCGTGCTGCTCTTCACCCGCTCCAGCCGCGACGCGGCCAACATCGCGGATCGCTACTACCGCAGAACGATCTGGCTGATCCTCTTTGGCCTCGCACACGCCTACCTGCTGCTCATGCCCGGCGACATCCTCTTCAGCTACGGCGTCGTCGGCCTGTTCCTCTTCCCCCTTCGGCGCGTGCGCCCGTGGCTGCTCATCGCCGCCGCCGTCATCATCATCGCAGGCCGGGGCGTCATCACTTCATCAGAGATTCGCAGCACGCTCGACGCGCACGCCGCCGCCGCGGCAGCCGCTTCCGCGGAGTCAGCCAACCCGGGTGACGCCACGAGCAGCGCCTGGCGGCAACTCGCCGCGCAGCACGCCCCGAACCTCGACGCGATGCAGGGTGAGATCGACGCGCACCTCGGCGACTACCGCACACTCTTCCGCATGTTCGCGCCCGAGAACATGTACCTGCAGAGCATGCACCTGTACACGACCTACTTCTGGGAGGTCCTGTCGATGATGCTGCTCGGCATGGGCCTGCACGGCCTGGGCATCTTCAGCGCGCAGCGTCCCGCAGCGGTCTACTGCGGGATGATCCTCATTGGCTACGGCGTCGGCCTCGCCGGCCGCGTCTGGCTGGTGACGCGCTTCCTGCAGGATCGGACCGATCCGCTGCCAATCATCCTGCTGAGTCAGACCTACGACACACGACTCTTCATCGCGCTCGGGCACATCGGCGTGGTCATGCTGCTCTGCAGGTCCGGTGCGCCGCGATGGCTGTTGACCGCGCTCGCCGCCGCCGGGCGCATGGCGCTCACGAACTACCTGATGCAGACGATCATCTGCGTGACGTTCTTCTCCGGTTTCGGCCTCGGGCAGTTCGCCTCGCTCGAGCGCTTCGAGCTGCTGTACCTGATCGCAGCCATCTGGGCGGTGCAGTTGTCGCTCAGCCCGCTTTGGCTGCGAATCTTCCGCTTCGGCCCCGCGGAATGGCTGTGGCGTTCACTCACCTACAGCAAGCCCCAGCCGCTGCTCGTAGACGCCGAACGCCGAGCGCAGCGAAACGCGTGATCGCGACGCAACCGCGCCGCGCACCGCTTGGCGCCACACCCCGACGCACCAAAAGATAAAGCCCTGCCAAAGCAGGGCTTATCAAGCGAGGCGGACGGGACTCGAACCCGCAACCACCGGATCGACAGTCCGGTACTCTAACCAATAGAGCTACCGCCCCAGCGTGGATTGTCTCCCCGCCTGACGCTCTCCCAAGCGACACGCGAGGCGCCGCGGCTCGCGCCGCAGCGACGGAAATGTAGCCCCCGACCTCCCCGTGTCAAGCCGGCCGACCCGTCGATCCGCCCTCCGCAGGCCCCCCCAACCCCCCGTCTGCCTCCTGCGGCGCCGTCACCGCGATCGCCGCCCCGAGCGCCGACTGCGTCCGCGCGTGCAGGCTGTCCTCATCGACCCCCCGCAGCGCCTTGCGGATCCGCCTCAGCCCGCCCTCCGGCGCCCCGAGATGGCACACCGGGTCGCCCGGCGTCGCCGCAGGCAGCATCGTCATGCCAAGCACCACGCCCGCCATCGGCGCCTCGAGCACATCGAGCCGTTCGCCGCGCAGGCTCGTGCACGTCGCGATGGGCTGCCCGCTGTCCACGAGGTCGCCCGGCCCGACATGGAACTCCAGAAACCCGCCGGCGCGCGCGCGCACCCAGGTCTTGCGGCGCACGATCGCCTGGAACGCCGGGGCCGCCCGCTCCCCGGCCACCATGCCCAGTTCGATCAGCGCGTTGCGGATGCCCCGCACCCCCCACTCCAGCACGCTCGGCTCCACGCGCCACACCGTGCCGGCCTCGAGGATGATCGTCGGCACACCCGCATCGCAGGCGCTGCGGCGCAGCGTCTTCGGCTGCCCGCGCGAGTTGATGATGATCTCGCACCCGAACGCCTCCGCGATGCGCCGCACGCCCGGCACGCGCAGGTCGCCGCGCACGTTCGGGAAGTTCGTCCGACGCAGCGCCGCGGTGTGCAGGTCGATCCCGAAGTCGCTCCGGGCGATTACCTCCGTGAAGACCGCGTGCGCCAGGCGCGACGCCAGGCTCCCGCTCGGCCCGCCCGGGAACGACCGATTCAGATCCCGCCGGTCCGGCAGATACCGGCTGTGGCGCTCGAATCCCAGGATGTTCACGACCGGCACAAGCAGCAGCGACCCGCGCAGCAGTTCGAACCCCGGGCGCAGCATGATCTCGCGCACGATGCCTGCGCCGTTCAGCTCGTCGCCGTGCACCACGCCCGTCACGAAGACCGTTGGCCCTGGCTCCGGCGCGCGCACCACGCGCACCGGCACGCCGACATCCGCCCCGCTGTACGACTGCGCGATTGGCAGCGACACGTCGACGGACTCGCCCAGCGCGACCGCCGTGCCCGCGACCTCCAGCGCCCCGCCTCCCGCGCTGCTCACAGCGCCGGATCCACCGTCGTCGACGACGCCTTCACGCTTCGCTTCCGCTTCCGCGGCTTCCGCGCCGGAATCAGCGCCCGCATCGCGCGCAGCTTCCCGAAGCACAGCAACCGATCCTCCGCCTGGATCACCCGCTCGCCCGTCGGATTCGGGATCGTCTCCTCATCGCGCTCGATCGTCAGCACGACCACATCGCGCTCCCGCAACTGGCTCTCGGCGAGCGTCTTGCCCACGAGCTCGCTGTCCTTGGGAATCAAGAGCTCGCTCACGCCATACCCCTGCTCGACGGTCAGGCGCTGCCGAACGTCCAGCTCGGGGAACGCCACGTGATCCTCGATGTACTCGATGATCGCGCCCGCGACGTTCACCCCGGTCGCCGTCTCGATGCCCTCGAGGCCGGGCGAGGAGTTCACCTCCATCACCTGCGGCCCGTCCTTCCCCTCGAGCATGTCCACGCCGGCGATGCGCAGCCCCAGGATCTGCGCCGACTTGATCGCCGTCTTCTCGTACACCGGGTCGAGGTCCACCGCCTCCGCCCGGCCGCCCCGGTGCACGTTGCTGCGGAACTCCTGCCCCTGCGCCGTGCGGCGCATCGAAGCGACCACCCGGTCGCCGACCACGAAGGCGCGCACATCGCGCCCCTTGCTCTCGGCGACGAACTTCTGGATCAGCACGTTCTGATTCGCGCCATGCAGCGTCTCGATGATCGCCTCGGCGATCTTCCGGCTGTCGGCGAGGATCACCCCCACACCCTGCGTCCCCTCCAGCAGTTTGATGATCACCGGCGCCCCGCCCACACGCTCGATCGCCGGCAGGATGTCCTTCCGATCGCGCACGAAGGTCGTCGGCGGCATGCCGATGTCGTGCTTGCTGAGGATCTGCTGGCTCCGCAGCTTGTCGCGGCTGTTGCTGATCCCCAGCGCCGAGTTCGCGCAGAACACATTCATCTGCTGGAACTGGCGCACCACCGCCGCGCCGAAGTAGGTGATCGACGCCCCGATCCGCGGAATCACCGCGTCGTACGCCGTGATCCTTTTGCTCCGGAAGTACAGGTCGGGCGCTTCACGCTCCAGCGAGATCGAGAACCGCAGGGTGTCGAGCACCTTCACCGTGTGCCCACGCTCCTGCGCCGCCTCACGCAGACGCTTGGTGCTGTACGCCCGCGGACTCCGCGAGAGAATCGCAAGCTTCATGAGCCCTTCTCCTTCCCGCCTCGAGCGCGAGGGCGTACTGGCTTCCCTTGAACATAGCGCAGCGACGGATCGACCACGAACTCGGGGCGGATCGCCGTGCGCCCCAGCAGCATCCGCAGCAGCATCCCCTCACGCTCCGCCAGTGTCACCTCGATCACCTTCTCCACCTGCCCGATCCGCACCGGCGCCTCCACCACCACCCGCTCGTGCCGGTGGCCGCTCGACGGCTTCACCACCGTCCGGCGCGACAGGGGCGCCTCCACCTCCACGAACTTCTCCGGGTTCTTCCGGCTCAGGATCACCCGGAACCGCACCCGGTCCTCCCCCACATGCTCGATGTGCGAGCAATGGATCGCGCTCGTCCGCGCGCCGGTGTCCACCTTCGCGCGCACGCGATGGATCCCCCACGCCGGAAACGACACCCACTCACGCCAGCCAAGGACCGGTTTGGAAGGCTCTCCCGCCATCCCGACCAGACTACCAGAGCCCGCCACCGTCACGATCGGCGCCCCGGCAGGTACCAAGAGCGTCGGGCGCACAACGCGCCCCGCCTTAGGAGCCCCGCGCATGGCACGCACCCCGAACCGACTCCTCGCCTTTGTCGCCGTCGCACAGTCCGCCGCGCTTTGCCTCCTCCTCCTCGGGGGCGCCGACGACCCCGCGCCCACACGCTTCAGCGAGATCACCGCCGAACGCATCAACATCGTCGAGCCCGACGGCGCCCTCCGAATGGTCATCAGCAACCACGACCGCCTCCCCGGCGTCATCGTGCGCGGCGAAGAGACGCCCCTCGACCGACCCCAGGCCGGCATGCTCTTCCTCAACGATGAAGCCTCCGAGATCGGCGGCCTCATCTTCGGTGGGCGCACCGACGACCAGGGGCGCATCGTGAACTCCGGCGCCAGCCTCTCCTTCGACAAGTACGAAGCCAACCAGATCGTCCAGCTCATCGGCGTCGATGATCATGAGAACCGCTTCGCCGGCCTCAGCGTCACCGACTGCATCTCGGGAACCGAGGTCTACCGGCGCATCTGGGTCGGCCGCGGCGACGACGGCGTCGCGACCATCGCCCTCATGGACCCGCAAGGCCGCAAACGCATCGTCATGGCGGTCGATGCCGACGGAGCGCCAAGCCTGTCCTTCCTCGACGACCAGGGCGAAGTCATCGACCGCCTCGCGCCGTCGACCGAGTGAATCCACCACTCCCTCCGTTGCTTCGTCGCTCGACCCCTTCCCCCAAGCCTCACGGCTTGCGAATCAACGCCTGCACCGTCTCGTACCAGTTCAGGATCACCTCGTGGTGCCGGCTCGGCGCCTCGTTCTCGCCGCGATCGAAAGTCAGCAGCCTGCGCCCCGACATCGGCGCCCACACCGTCGGGATCCCGCCCGTGTAGGGCATCACCACCGGGTCGCCCACGCGCGGGCTCTCCCCCGGCGAGATCGGGTACACCACCAGCCCGTCGCGCGTCGACGCGATCAGGTCCAGCGTCACGCCGTCGCCGCCATCGCCGCCAACACCCGGCGCCGCGTGCCACGCCGCGCCGTTCCCGCCGCGTGAGGTCACCGCAACCGGCCGACCGTAGGAGCCGTCGTCGCGAACCGTGCGCACATACACCTCGCGCCGACCCGTCTCATCGCTCGAATACGCCAGCATCGAGCCGTCGGGCGAGAAATCGCTCCACACCACGTTCGCCGACGAGTTGAACGCCAGCTCCGGCTCGGCGCCGGCGCGCAACTCCGCCTGATACAGACGGAATCCCTCCGGACGCTCCCACATCATCAGCACCCGATCCGTCACCGGATGCACCGCGACCGGCGCCAGGAATCCTTCCGGAACCGGCTCGATCAGCCAGTACGGCTCGAAGCGCCCCTCGTACGAGGCCACTTCGACTCCAGTCCGCCCGTCGAGCGTGCGCATACACACGAAGGTGTCGTTGTCGCTCGCAAACACGGGGTAGTTCAAATCGCTTGTCGGCAGCCCCCGAACCTTGTGCAGGCGAGGCGAATCGAGATCCGTGCCCCAGATCTCATAGATCTTGTTCGGGCTCGTCACCACCACCAGCGCGCGCGACTCATCGTTCGAAACCGCCACCGCCTCGGTGAATGCCGCCGGCTCAACCTCCAGCGTCGTATCCACGCCCTCAGGCTGCCGGATCACCAGCCGCCTCGCGACGCCCTGCTCGCCGCCCGAGCCGAATAGAATTGAACCGTCATCAGCGATGTCGAACTGCGCATCGACATACGCGCCGTTGGTCCGCAGCCCCGCAACGAGCTGCACCGCCGGCCCCACCGACAGCGTGTCGGGATCGAATGTCGCGCCATACAGCGTGCTTCCGCGCGTGAACAAGATCGAACCATCCGGCCCGACTCTCGCCTCCGCACTGTTCTCGACGATGCGATCCACGCGCATCCGATCGACGTCGAGCAGACCGATGTCTTCCGTAAAGCCGAGATCCGAATACCGATACAGCCTGCACAGCGCGCGCGTGTCATCGACGCGGCTCAGCAGAAGGTCATACGAGCCCGGATAGTCGCCGAGGTCGATCTCCCGCGCCTCGCTCATCGTGCCGCTCTGCGCATCCACGAACCGAATCTTGTTCGAGCGCGAGTCGCTGAAGATGAAGGTCTGCTCGTTCAGCCACACATAGTTGTAGCCCGAGATCGCCACCGACTCCGGCAGCACCGCAATCGGAACCGGCGGAAGCCCGGGGTCCATCGACCACTTCATCAACTGCTGCTGCGAGCCGCGCTCGGCGACCGGGCCGATCAACGACACCCACGCGCCGGATGGACTGAACCCAGGCGCGCGCCCGCCCCGCGTCTCCTCCAGCGCCGTCGCGACATGGTCATCAAGCCGGCGGAAGTACGCGAGCGCTGTGCCCCCATCCTCATGCACAGCGCCAAAGAGAATGTACGACCCGTCGCGGCTGATGAACGGACGTCCGAACATCTGATGCTTCACCGGCGCCGCCACCGACAGCCGCACATGGCGAGCGGGCGCCGCCGGCTTCAACGCCCACGCCGCACCCGCGCCGATCGCGATCGCCACCACCGCAAACGCAACCGCCCCGCCGATCGAGAACCGC
>JBICHM010000026.1:0-12736 GCA_043101835.1 Phycisphaerales bacterium
CTGGCGGCGCCACTGGCCCGCGCGGAACTGCTCCAGACCATTCCAGTCGACGGCGCGCCCGAAGCGGGCCATCAGCGATTCCCAGAACGCGGTGCGTTCCGTGCGCGAGTGGCCAGGGTTGGTGTAGAGCCAGTGCTGGAAGGCGTCGATGGTGGCGACCCAGGGGAGCACGCTGACGACGCCCTCGAGCTGCTCGCGCTGCGCGCGGCGCAGCGCGCCCTCGTCGTCGTAGAACTCGTCCCAGTAGTCCATCGAGAGCAGCTCCATCGCCATGGAGGCGACCTCGGCGAACTCGATGGGCGAGTGGCGGTAGTGGACGAGCGGGTCGCCTGCGCACAGCAGCGAGTGGAAGGCGTGGCCGGCCTCGTGGACCATCGTCTGCACGTCGTGGTGCATGCCGGCGGCGTTCATGAAAATGAACGGGCGGCGCGAGAGGTCGCGCACATACTGGTAGCCCCCCGGCGCCTTCCCGCGCCGGCTCTCGAGATCGAGATCATCGCCGCTGGCAAGATCGTCGAAGAGGCGCCCGAGATCCGGATCCATGCGCCGAAACATGCGCCCGCAACGTTGCACAAGGTCGTCGGCGCCCTCGAATGGGCGCAGGGGCGCACGGCCCTGCACATCGACGGAAAGATCCCATGGCCGGAGCGGATCGAGCCTGAGCGCCGCGGCGCGCTCGCCATCGAGCCGGCGCACGAGCGGGACGACATGCTCGGCGATCGCGTCGTGGAAGGTGGCGCAATCGGCGGGCGTGTATTCGAAGCGCCGGCGACGCCGGAAGGCGAAGTCGCGGTAGTTGTCGAATGACGCGTTCCGCGCGACTTCGTCGCGCAGCTGGATCATCCGGTCGAAGATGTCCTCGATGGGCCCGGCGTCTTCGAGGCGGCGCTCCTGGCCCATGCGCCAGGCGGTCTCGCGCGTGGCGCGGTCTTCCTCTTCGAGGAACCGCGCCATCTGCGGCATGGTGCGTTCCTCGCCCCGGAAGCGAACGGTCTGCGCGGCGCAGATGCGGTCGTAGTCCTGGTCGAGGCGGGCGATCTTCGTCTCGAGCGGCACGTTCTCATCGCGGAAGAGCTCCACGTCGACGAGCGTGTCACGCTCCAGCACGGCGTAGCGTTCGCCGTCGAGCGGGTGGGCGCCGGCGAGCTCCACCTGACGCCGGTCGAGTTCGAAGGAGGCCTTCTGGAGGGGCGGGAGCGCCTCCTCGAGGTACGTCGTCCATGCGCCGGCGGCCTGCTCGTCGTCGGTGCGGCAGGTCATGGCGATGTAGAGGTTGGCGCGCGCTTCGCTGCACGCGGCGTCGAGGTCGCTGCGGTCGAGCAGCCAGCGCTCGTAGTCTGCGCCGGAGTCAACGGGGCGCTCCGCAAGCGCACGGACGAGCGGCTCGACGCTGCGCCAGTCGGCGGCGTCGAGATCGGTTGGCAAAAACGCCATGGCGTGGTCCTTCACGCGGGAGGAACGTGGAAGCGGTGCGGGCAGATGACTGATCAGCGTCCGCCGCGTCGCACCTGGTCGATCTGGCGCTCCATCTCGCGGAAGAACTGGTCGTTGAGAGGCGGCACGCCGCCGGCGTTGTAGACAGTCCACGATGGGGCGCGACGGGCCCAGGAGCGGAGTTCGCCGAGGTAACGTCGGGCGCGCCCGGTCTCTCCGGCCTGCAGCGCGATCTGCATCTTCTGGAACGCCTCACCGATCTCGACTTCGGCGCGAGCGACGTTGTCGCGGAACTTCTGCATCTCCGCCTCGGCGTCCTGGCCGACCTCGACCCATTCGCCCGCCTGCAGCAGGAGCGCGAGGTCCTCCTTGGTGTCCGCGATGCCTCGGGAGAGGCCGTACTTCTTGGCGTCGAGCGCGTTGAAGGTGAGGATGCGGCCGCCGCTGGAGACGATGTGCTGCCCCCGCAGGTCGTCGCGCCAGGTGACGCGTCCGTATTCGTCGATATCGCAGGAGAGATCGACCTCGGTCTGCATGGCGCGCATGATGAGTGGGTCGTGGTTGCCTTCGCGCGAGAGCTCCTCACCGAAGCGAAGCACGCCCTCGAGCTGATCGCCCTGCATCGACTGGGCGGTGCTGCCATCGGAGACGAAGGCGACCGCCGCGCCGAAGTTGCCCTTGCTCATGAAGTAGATCTCCTCGACGGTGATCGACGTCATGGCGGCGGCGGAGATGGCGGACTCAACCCACACAACGGTGCGGTAGTTGGGCTTGATGTCACGGACGATGACGTCGCGGAGACGCGGGATCTCCGAGAGCGCGCCGCCGCCGGAGTTCACCCACAAGACGACGATGTCGGGGTTGTCGTCCTCGAGCAGCTTCACCGACTCGCGCAGAGCGCCGGCGTTCATGTAGGGCCCGACCATGTCGTGCGGCGGGTCGCCGAGCGTGATGAAGGCGATCTTCGTGGCGCCGGAGTCGATCAGGCGCTTCTGCTGCTCGGGGTCGTTCTTCGGATCGGCCTTTGCGGGCCCGTCGGGCGCATCGACATCGCGCTCGATGCGGTCGATGGTCTCCTTGAGGATCAACTGCTGCTGCTTGACCCCGCCGACTTCGATCGTGATGAAGATGAAGGTGTCGCCCTCGCGTCCGAGATCGCCCTCAAGGACGCGCCCGTCCTTCAGGAAGATCTTGTCGGCGGCGAAGGCATGAGCGGGGGCGAGCAGCGCCGCGCAGACGACGGCGGTCGCCAGCGCGGCGCGGATGATCGTGCGGAGTGTCTTGGGCATGGTCAGGTGGCTCCGTCGCGCCGGCGTGGCCGGCTGGCGGTTTGCGTCGGTGGTCATCAGCGCCGGATGCGGCTCGGGCTCCCCGAGCGTCCGGAGTTGTTGGCGCTCCGGATCGCCTGCCGCAGCGCCTCAATCTGCACATCGATGTTGCTGCGGAAGGCGCCGTTGGGATCGAGCACCTCGGCGTAGGTCGTCAGGATGCTGCGCGACTCTTCGAGTGCGCGCAGTTGGCGGCCAAGTTCGGCGCGGCTGTTGGCGCTCTGGTCCTGCGTCTGCTCCAGAAGTCGGGCGAGCTGATCGACGGCGCGTGCGAGGCGGTCCTGGTAATCCTCGATCACGCGACGGCCCTTGCCGGTGACGACGGAGTAGTCGTCGCGGATGCCGAGCATGAAGGCGAGTTCGTCGATGTCGTCGGTGGTGCCGTTCGACACGGTGAGTCGCTGGGCCATGTCGGCGTCGAGGTTCAGCACGTCGTTGCCTTCGAAGACGGACTTGTCGGCGTTGTCGCCCTGCCCGTTGTCCGAGAGGATCGTCCAGCCCGGACCGTCCTGCGGGCGCGGCTCGTGCTCGATGTAGACGGGCTCGCCGCCCTCCCACTTCACCGCCAGCCAGTTCTCTTCACGCGCCATCGCGCGGACGAGGGCGGGGTGGTAGCCGTTCTGGATGGCGATGCCCTCGGCGTGTCCGAGGCGGAGCGAGATCTGCTTCTCGTTCACCGACTCGTCGCTCATGTCGAACTCGCCGAGGTCGCCGATGCCGCCGAGCACGCCGTCGGGCTTGAAGTACATCTCGCTGCTCATCAGGGGGACGAACGCGGCGCCGCCGCCGGCGCTCTCGACCCAGAAGACCACGCGATAGCCCTGTCGATTCGCCTGCTCGAAGATTGGCGCGAGCCCTTCGGCCACGAACAGACCGTCGAACCCGCCGGGGCTGTCGGCGTCGATCTCGATGATGATTGCTTCGGGGTCGTAGCTCTTGGCGTCCTCCATCGCCTTCTCGATGGGCGTGTAGGAGATGACGTCGCGCCGCGACTGGTTGAAGAGGTACGGGATGCCCCCGAAGGGCTCGCCCATGAGATGGCCACGCAGCGGAAGGCGGTAGATGACCGTGCCGTCGGGACGGTCGCTCGCGCCGTCGGGAAGCGAGGCGGGCGTCTCGACCGCAGCGGCGCCTGTGGCGGCTTCGCCCGCGCCGCGCTGGATCTCGAGCACCTCGGTCCGAGGATAGGTCGTCGGCGCTTCGATGCCGGCGACGATGACCACCATCTTCACCTCGGTGTCGGAGACTTCGAGGATGCGACCCTCGACGACGCGCCCATTGCGGAGAACGACGCGGTCGAGCGAGGCGTCCTCCGACTGTGCCGCGGCGACGGCTGGGCCGGCGGGCGTCCAGGTCGGCGCGATCGCCACGAAGGCGACAGCGACCAGCAGGGTTGCGATGGCGGTGCGAATCCGCGCCATGGGCTCCACTCCTCTCGCGGCGGGGCCATGCGGGGCCTCGCGGCGGCGTCGGGTCGGTCGGCGGCTGGGGACGGCCGGGGACTGGCGCCCGGTCCGGCGGCGCGTGGCATCGCCCTTGCGGGAAACGCCCACGCCGCGATTGAGTATACGAGCCCGACCCCGCGCGGTTCTGCCGGCGTGCTCGCCCTCAGGCCCCTGCGCCCCCTTCCCAGAGCGATCGGGCCAGGTCCAGCGCGTCGCGCTCGGTGGTGATCCGGCCCTCCAGTTGGGCGTCGTAGACGCGATCGAGCACCACGCCGATGCGCGGCCCCTGGGGCAGTCCGATCGCCACCAGCGCGTCGCCCGAGAGCAGCGGGATCGGCGCAACGCCGCCGTAACGCGATTCGAGCACCTGCACATCGGCCTCGATCCCCGCGGCGCGGGCGGCGTCGCGCGCGAGCAGCAGGTCGAGCCCCTGGCCGAACCATCGCGACGCCGCAAGGCGCTTCCGGACCGCTTCGCCGGCGTCCGACCAGTCGAGTTCGAGGCGCGCGAGCGTCTCGAGGGCGCCGGCCATCTCGTCGCGCTCGAGGTTGCTCATGCACAGCGCGGCGCGCCAGCGGGACGCGGTCGCGTCGGCGTCGCGCCGGAGGCGTTCGGCGTCGGGTGGTGCACCGTCCGCTGCGCGCATGCGATCGAGCGCCCACGCCGCGAGCGCCAATCCGAATCCCGCCCCGACCGGAAGGCGATCGATGCAGCGATCCGCCGGGCCGGCGCCGATCGGCGGCTCGCCGAGCGCGGGCGCATCCAGACCGAGATCCTCGATTCGACGGACCGCCTCGGCGCGCGACGCCGGAGCGAGCATCCGGCGCAGCTCCTCGCCGATGCGTTCGCGGCTGACGCCCGACAGTTCGCCGGCGTGGCGCCGGATCGCGTCGGCCGTCGCGTCGTCGAGACGGAAACCGAATCGGGCAGCGAAGCGGGCCGCGCGGAGGGCGCGGAGATGATCCTCGGCGAGGCGGACTTCGGGATCCCCCACCGCGCGAACCAGGCCGTCGCGCAGGTCGGCGAGCCCGCCGACGAGGTCGATGACGGCCCCGGCGACATTGGCGAGGCCCTGCGGCGCCGGCTCGCGCGTGAGCGGATCAAGAAAGAGCGCGTTGATGGTGAAATCGCGACGGCGCGCATCGCGCTCGGCGTCGGCGAAGCGCACCTCGTCAGGGCGGCGCTTGTCGCTGTAGCCGGATTCCTCCCGAAAGGTCGCGACCTCCACCGTCTCCTCGTGGCGGCGCACGAGCATTACGCCGAACGCCGCGCCGACCTCGTTGGCGCGCGGAAAGATCTCGCGCAACCGGTCCGGCACGGCGTCGGTCGCGACGTCGTAATCGGCGGGGTCGTGCCCCAGGAGCTCATCGCGTACGCAGCCGCCGGCGAAATAGGCGACATGCCCCTCCCGGCGGAGGGTGCGGACGATTTCAACGGCGGCGGTGCGGGCCCGGGCGGCCATAGGGGCGGAGTGTAGATGGCTCCCGGCGACGAGCCTCAAGCAGGCTGGCCGCCGGCGCCGATACCAGATAGACTGATCCGTTATGATCGGCGTGTTGAGAACCATTCTCAGCGGACTACAATGGGGCCTCGTCCGGGGCGGCGTCGTCGTCCCGGCCACCCACGCCGTTCCCGCCGGACAGGAATCATTCCGCATGGCTGCACAGGCGAACACCCCGACGACCGAATCCGCGGCCTGCTGCCGGCGCGTGCGCCTCAGCGAGATGCGTCGCGGCGAGACCGGCGTGATCGCCGGCGCGGATGTCGAGGCCGGTGACGCGGCGTATCTGAACGCCCTCGGGCTGCGACGCGAAGCGCGGGTGCGGATGTGCTCCTGCGGCGACATGTGCATCGTGGCGCCGTCGAGCTGCGGCGCCAGCCGCATCGGTCTGGCGCGCGGGCTCGCGCAGCAGATCGAAGTCGTCGTCGGCTGACCGACCTGTCGCAGGCGACGGGCGCAGGCGGGCTCGCGATGACCACCACCACCAGCGACACCCCCCATCACGATGGGACGGCTGCCGCGCCGGATCCCGGCGCGGGCGACATGGCGCGCATCGCACTCGTCGGCAACCCCAACACCGGCAAGACCACACTCTTCAACCGACTGAGCGGACTGCGCCTCAAGACCGCGAACTTCCCCGGCACGACCGTTGAGGCGCGCGTCGGGCGGGCGCGCCTGGGCGGAGACGACGCCCCTGCGGAGCTCATCGATCTGCCCGGCGTCTACTCGCTCGAACTCGATCAGATCGAGGCGGAGGTGTGCCGGCGCGTGCTTGCGGGCGTCACGGCGCCGCGCGGCGAATCGGCGGGCGCCCCGAGCGCGGTCTGCGTGGTCGTGGACGCGAGCAACCTTGCGCGGAATCTCATGCTCGTCGGCGAAGCCCTGCGCCGGCGCCTCCCCACGGTCGTCGCGCTGAACATGACCGATGTCGCCGAGCGGCTGGGCCTGCGCGTGGACGCGGCCGCGCTCGAGCAGGCTTTGGGCTGCGCCGTTGTGCCGGTGTGCGCCCGCAGCGGCGAGAACTTCGATGCGCTCCGCGCGGCGCTTGGCGATGCGCGTGTGCCGCGGACGACGCCGGGCGCCGACGAGGAAGCGCTCCGGTCGTGGGCGGAGGAACTGGCCGCCCTTGCGCTGCGCGCCGAGGGGCAGACCGCGCGCGAGACGGTGACGGACCGCCTGGACCGGGCATTCACGCACCCGGTGCTGGGGCTCGTCGTCTTCGCGGCGCTGATGACGGGCCTCTTCTGGGCGCTCTTCCGCCTGGCGACCTACCCCATGGCGTGGATCGAGGGCGCATTTGGCGCACTGGGGGCGGGCGTCGAGGCGACGCTGCCCGCGGGGATTCTGTCGGATCTCGCCGTGAACGGCGTGATCGCGGGCGTCGCGGGCACGGTGGTGTTCCTGCCGCAGATCTGTCTGCTGTTCTTCCTCTTGAGCCTGCTCGAGGACACCGGCTATCTCGCGCGCGCCGCGTTCGTCGTTGATCGCCTGCTGCGACCCTTCGGCCTGCCGGGGCACTCGTTCGTGCCTCTGCTCTCGAGCCACGCGTGCGCGCTGCCGGGGATCATGGGGGCCCGGGTGATCCCCGATCGGCGCGAGCGTCTCGCGACGATTCTGGTCGCGCCCTTCATGACCTGCTCGGCGCGACTGCCGGTGTACGTGCTGCTGCTGAGCCTGCTCTTTCGCGATCGGCCGGCGATGGCGGCGCTCGCGTTCGTCGGCTGCTATGCGCTGGGAATCATCGCCGGCGTCGCGAGCGCGTTGCTTGCGCGCCGGACGATCCTGCGCGGCAAGACGCGCGCGATGGCCCTCGAGCTGCCCTCCTACAAGCGTCCGAGCCTGCGCACGGCGCTGACCACCGCGTACGACCGCGGGATGCTCTTCCTCCGCAAGGCGGGGACGATCATCCTCGCCATCTCGATCGTGCTGTGGTGGCTGAGCGCGTATCCGGTCGTGGACCCGCCGAGCGAGAGCGCGGCGATGCGCGCGCAGGCGGCCCAGGTGGCGGACGCGGCGCCGGAGGAAGCGGCGGCGCTGCGTGAGCAGGCCGCGTCGCTCGAGCGGACCAATGCGCTTGCCGCGTCATTCGCGGGGCGGATTGGCAAGACGATCGAGCCCGTGCTCAGCCCGCTGGGATACGACTGGCAGGTGTCGATCGGGGTGGTCACTTCGTTCGCCGCGCGCGAGGTCTTCGTCTCGACGATGGCGGTGATCTTCGCCGGCGACGAAGAGGCGGAGGACGAGTCGCTGCTCGACGCCGTGCGCACCTCGAAGCGCGACGACGGCGTAACGCCCGTCTTCACGGCGCCGGTCGCGTGGAGCCTGCTGGTCTTCTATGTGCTTGCGATGCAGTGCCTGCCAACCCTCGCTGTGACGGCGCGCGAGGCGGGCGGCGCGAAGTGGGCGCTCCTGCAACTCGTGTGGATGAGCGGCGTCGCGTACGTCGCCGCTCTGATCGCGTTCCACCTTGCGCGGGCGCTCGGCGCCTAGGCCCGCTGATGCGATTCCCCGTCGACGATTGGCAGTTCTGGGTGGCGACGGCGATCTTCCTCGCCTGCGCCGTGTGGATCCTGCGCAGCCTGCCCATCCCCATCATCGGGAAGAAGCGCAAGCGCACGCGCCAGAAGGCGACGCTGACGGTCGGCGGAAAGCCCGTGGAATGATCAGGCGGTGACTGCGCTGCTGCGGATGCGGTCGAGACGCTCGAAGAAGGTCCCGAGCTCATCCATGGTGGTGAAGAAGTGCGGGCTCATGCGCACGCCGCAGTCCGGGCGGTAGTCGCAGAGCACGTCCTGGGCACAGAGCGCATCGCACGCTTCCCTGGCGCCGTCGAAGTCGAGGCAGACCATACCGCTGCGCTGGTCATCGGCGCGGGGCGTGCGGACGGTGATGCCGCGGGCGTCGGCCTGTTCCATGCACCAGCGCGTCATGCGAAGGGACTTCTCACGAATCGCTTCGTCGCCGATCTCACGGATGATCTTGAGCCCTTCGCGTGCGCTGTAGCAGGCGGGAACGTTGGGGGTGCCCGCGAGGAAGCGGTAGACGCCCTCGTTGAGTTCGAGTCCGGCGTCGCCCTGGGCGAAGGCGAAGGGGTCCTTGAGGCCGAACCAGCCGCGGAAGCGGGGCTCGAGCGTGGGGATGAGGCTCTTCTTCACATACATGTAGCCGGCGCCCGGGCCGCCGCAGAGCCACTTGTGCGAGCCGCCGACGAAGAAGTCCACATCGAGGTCCTGCACGCGCACGGGCACGCAGCCGGCGGTCTGGTAGCCGTCGCCGACGAGGTAGGCGCCCTTGTCGTGCGCGGCTTTCGCGATCGTCTTCAGGTCGGCGAGCGCCGCGGAGCGGAAGAAGGTGTGGCTGACGACGACGAGGCGCGTGCGCTCGTCGATGGCCTCGCAGATGCGCTCGGTCGGGATATTGATCCCGTCGTCGGAGCGCACGAACTCCACCTGGGCGCCGAGGCGGCGCTGCTGGGTGAGGAACGGGCGCGTGGTGGTGAACTCGAGCCCCGTGGTGACCACGCGACTGCGCTCTGTGTTCTCGAACTCGAAGCAGGAGAAGATCGCGGCGAAGGCGCGAGTGACATTCTGCATCGGCACGACCGTGCCGCGTGGGGCGTGGAGGATGTCCTCGAGGAGTTCACTGAACTCGGTGACGCTGCGCCACCAGGGGCCGTCCCAGGCGATGATCCCTTCCTCGTTCCACGCGTCGTAGAACTCGAGCAGCGCATCGCGCGTCGCCTGCGGCACGGGGCCGAGCGTGTGGCTGGCGAGGTAGAGCTTCTTCTCGAGGATCGGAAAGCGTTCGCGATAGGCGAGCAGCGGGTCGTGCACGGCGGAGTTCTCCCACGGCCGGTCGGCGGCCGGTGAGAGGATAGGGACGCGTCCCTCAGCGCGTCGCGTCGCGCAGGCGGGCCAGTTCGGCCTCGCAGGCGATATACGCGAAAGAATAGGGGTTGGCGCCGCTCTCGATCGCGTCGGTGAGCAGCGCGCCGGCGCGGTCGCGGTCGCCGGCGAGGATCGCGCGCTCAGCGAGGAGGCCGTCCATGGTGAGGGCAAAGGTCTCATCGGCGCGCCAGCCCTGGCGCGCGATGCGCTCGGGGTCGCCCGAGAGGTACGCGAGCAGGAGGCGCTGGTAGGCGAAGTTCTCGATGACATCCATCGACTCGCGCACCCAGCCGGCGGCCCAGCGCTTCGCCTCGTCTTCGCGACCGAGGCGCGCGAGCGTGCGGTACCGCCATGCGCCGACGGCGACGCGCGTGTCATCGTTGTTCGCCAGACGCCACGCGCCGTCCCAGTGCGCGAGGGCGTCGTCGAAGCGGCCCTGCAGATACAGCGCGAGCGCGAGGTGGTACTCGATGTTGCCCTTCGTCGTGCTTCGCGGGATGCCGAGTTCGTTCGGGGCGCCGTCCTGCTCGACCTCGTCGGGAAGAGCCCTCGCGATCGCGCTGGCTCGCGCGAGGTCGGCGACCGCGGCGTCCAGCCTGCGCAGCGAGATGAACCGGTGCCCACGATGGCGCAGCAGGCGGTGGCTGGTCGGATGGATGCGCAGGCCCTGGGTATAGGCGGCGACGGCGTCGTTGTAGCGCCCGAGATAGCCGAGGCGCCGGCCGAGCCAGATGATGGCGTCCTCGTCGCGTGGGTTGGCGTCGAAGCGCGCCTGGGCTTCGGCGAGGTCGGCCTCGAGGCGTTCGCGCACCTCGGGCGGCAAGTCGGGGCGATACAGCGGCTCGCCGAGGAGGCTCGTGCCTTCGACGACGACATCGCCATGCGGCATGACCAGCGTGTGCGCGGCCGCTTCCGGCTCGATGTCGGCGGTGGTCGCGGCGCGATCGCGCGCACAGCCAAGATGCGAAGCCACGACCAATGCGAGCGCGATGCGCGCCGTTCGATGGAACCAGGCCATCACACGCTCCTCGACGCGCCGGGCGCGCCTCAGGTGATGTCCGCGCCGTGGCTCATGCGCTTGAGCACCGGCGTGAGGAACATGATGAGCACGCCGACGGTGATCGGCAGCACGACCAGCAGCAGGTAGAAGCCAGGCAGGCCGTCGAGGATGAAGGTCCACTCGCCGTCGCGCACCTTCTCGCTGACGCGCGCGAACTGGCCCGCGGCGAGGTTGCCAAGCGACAGGGTGAAGAACCAGATGCCCATCATGAGGCTCTGGAGGCGGATCGGCGCCAGCTTGGTGACGAGCGACAGGCCGACCGGCGAGAAGCACAGTTCGCCCCAGGTGTAGACGATGTAGGTGATCGCCAGCCAGTGCGGGCCGGCGAGCCCGCCGTCGCGCGACTGCATCGAGCCGATCACCATCGCGATGAAGGAAAGGCCGAGCAGGTACAGGCCCAGCGCAAACTTCATCGGTGAGGACGGGTTCAGGTTCTTCTTGGAGAGCCACACCCACAGCGCCCCGAAGAAAGGCGCGCAGATGACGATCGTCAGCGCGTTCACCGACTGGTACCAGGTGGCGGGGAACTCCTGCATGTCGGCAAGACCGGCGGTGAAGTTGCGGCCGCCCAGCATGCCGGTGAGCTTGGCCTTCGCGATGATGAGCATGAGCACACCGAGGCCGGCGGAGCCCCATGCGATGACGCTGGTGAAGAACCCGGTCGAGATCAGCTTCTTCAACCGCAGGTAGAGCGGGACGGCGAGGACCACGGAGAGGATGTACGCCAATGCCATCGAACCAACGCTTTCGCTGCCGAAGAAGTCGCGCAGCCATTGCGGCAGCGAGAGCGTGCGGTCGGTCTCCTGGGCCGCGAAGACGTTCATCGACGAGCCCGCCTGCTCGAAGGCCATCCAGAAGATGATGTTGCCGACGAAGGCGAGGATGAGGATCACGGCGAGGCGCTGGAAGTCGATGCTCGTCAGCGGGCGCGTGAGTTCGTGCTGGTCGGATTCGTACTTGCCCCGATCGGCGTCGGACATGGCGCTCGTGTCCTGCGCGCCCTTGCGCGGCGCGTCGCCGATGCCCTTCAGATAGACCGGGCGGAAGACCTGGTAGAAGAAGAGGCCGGCGAGCATGCCGACGGCCGCCGAGCCGAATCCCCAGTGCCAGCCGACGGTTTCGCCCAGCGTGCCGGCGACGAGCGGCGAGAGGAACGCGCCGAGGTTGATGCCCATGTAGAAGATGGTGAAGCCTGAGTCGCGCCGCCGGTCGCCGGGGGCGTAGAGCTGGCCCACCATCACGCTGACGCACGGCTTGAAGAAGCCGGTGCCGATGATGATCAGCACGAGGCCCGCCATGAAGGTCAGGTACGCGCCGGTGCTGGCGTTCATGCCGACGACATCGCCGGCGCTGACGCCGAAGAGCTCGGTGCCGGCGAGCGTGATGTGGCCGAGGGCGATGATCCACCCGCCGATGAGCATCGACCGGTGCGTGCCGAGGAACTTGTCGGCGAGCCAGCCGCCGGCGATGGGCGTCAGGTACACGGCCCAGGTGTAGAGGGCGTAGAGGTTGTACGCGCGGTCCTCGGTCCAGCCGAAGCCCGGGTTGGTGTTCGCCGCGCCGTCGGGCAGCGTCTCATTGGTCGAGGCGATGAGGTAGAGGACCAGCAGCGCGCGCATGCCGTAGTAGCTGAAGCGCTCCCACATCTCCGTGATGAAGAGGACCCACAGACCCTTCGGGTGGCCTTCGGTGACCGGCGGTCCGCCCAGCTCGGTCTCGCCGGGACCGGCGGAGTAGCGGATCTCTTCGACATCCTTCGGCTGGCCGCCGATCGAGAGATCTTCCGGGCGGTTGGGGTCGCGTGGCTGGTCGCTCATGGGGCTTCCTGTCCTCGCCGTGCTGTCATGCGGATCGAGCGCGACGGGCGCCGTCGCGTCGGAACAAGATACGGATCGGCGGCAATCCTCGCGACCGAACGCCGCGGCGCAGAAAAAACCGGCCCGCGAACGGGCCGGCCTGGGTGATCGGGGTCGCGACGGACGCGGCTCAGTCGCCGGCGCGGTTGGGCTGCACGCGCGGCTCGGGCATCGGCTTGCGCGGGAGCTTCTCGTCGCGGTTCGCGGCGTGGTAGGCGAACGTCG
>JBICHM010000027.1:0-5116 GCA_043101835.1 Phycisphaerales bacterium
AGTGATGCCCCTGCTAGTAGTATAAATGATTTTTTAAATAAAATGGAAGTATCTGATATTACTGTTAGTAATGTACAATATAACCCTGTTTCTAAAATAAACCCATGTGAAGAAACAACTTTTGATTTTGATTTTAATATAAACAATGGTGAGTATGAAATTAGATTGGCGCGCAGGGCGACGCCGCCGCTCATGCAGTGCACCGTGACACGGTCGCCGCGCCGGACGAGCAGCGGCGCGTCGATATCGCCGACGCGCAGCAGATCGCCCGCATCGAGGCGGGTGCGCGCGAGCATGCCCACGGCGTCCTCGAGCCGCCCGACCGGCGATTCCTCGGCGGGATCGATCCAGAGTTCCTGCAGCGTGACCTGGCCGGCGCCGACCGTCTCGCCGCGCGCCACGCCTGACGCGAGGCGCACGACGCTGCGCCGGAGGCGGGCGTCGACGCGCACCGTGCGCGGCTCGAGCAGGCGCTCGCCCTCGAAGATGCGGACGGTGATCGACTGGCGTCCGGAGGAGCCCGTCGAGTTTGGCTGCAGATCGATGCGCCGGCCCCACTCGGGCGTCGCGAGGAACGCCTCGTCACGCGGGTCGAAGAGGAGGCGCAGATCCTGCGCTTCGACATCGAAGAGGTGCAGCAGCAGCGCGCCGATGCGCGAGCGGATGGTGGGCGGACCGTCGAGCGTGACGGGCTCGGGGCTGCGCTCGGGGGCGTCGGTCTCTGGCTCCGAAGCGGGCTGCGGCGCATCGCCGACGATGCGCACGATGCACGACGCCCCCGAGAGGGCCACGCGCCCCCAGTGGACGTCCTCGCGATCGAGCGCGGCGCGGACCTGGGCGAGCTGAATCTCGAAGACCCGCCGCTCGGCGCCGGCGCTGCGCGCGTCCGGTTCGATCGTGACCTCGGCGAGGCGCTCGGCCTCGGGGCCATCGAGTGTCGCGATGTCGGCCAGGCGGACGGGGCCGGGCGCGACGCTGGCGCTGGCGCGGAGGCGCACCTGGTCGGCGCTCGCGGTGAAGGCGAGGGCCAGCGCGACGAGCGCGGCGGCGAGGAGTCGGATGGCGCGGGGTCGTGCGTTCATGAGAAGGTCGGATCAGCGGCGGAGCTGCGTGACGGTCTGGAGGACCTCATCCGCGGCGCGGATGCTCTGGCTGTTCATCTCGAAGGCGCGCTGCGTCTTGATGAGTTGGATCAGTTCGAGCGTGGGGTCGACGTTGGAGTTCTCGAGGAAGCCCTGCTGGATGATGCCCAGGCCACCCTGGGCGGGCTCGCCGACGAGGGGCGGCCCACTGGCCTCGGTCTCGCCGTAGAGGTTCTCGCCCAGCTGCTTCAGGCCGGCGGGGTTGATGAACCCGGCCAGCTCGATCGTGCCGATGAGCGAGGGGTCGGCGTCGCTGTCGAATATGGCGTACACCTCGCCGCTGGCGAGCACCTGGATGCCGACCGCTTCGTCGGGCACGGTGATCTCGGGATCGAGGATGCGTCCCTGGTCGTTGGCGAGCACGATCTGGCCGTCGCTGTTGAGCGTGAAGTTGCCGGCGCGCGTGTATGCGACGCCGCCCTCGGCCCGGTCGTCTTCGACGCTCACCTGAAAGAAGCCGGCGCCGTCGATGAGCAGGTCGAGCTCGCGATCGGTCGGGATCGGGGCGCCCTGCGTGAAGTCCAGCTGCGTGCCGGAGACCTTCGTGCCGAGGCCGACGTACAGGCCGGTCGGACGCTGATCACCGTTGGCGTTCTCGACGCCGGGCTGGGCCTTCTCGATGTAGAGGAGGTCCTGGAAGTTCGCGCGGCTCGCCTTGTAGCCCTGTGTGTTCACGTTCGCCAGGTTGTTGGCGATCACGTCGAGCCCGGTCGAGAGGGCCGAGAGGGCGCTGGAAGCGGACTGGAGCGCGTTGATGGCCATGGGTCAGACTCCTCAGCCGATGCGACCGAGCGTGTTCACCGCGCGGCCCATGAGTTCGTCGAAGACGCCGATCATGCGGACGTTGCGCTGCGCGTCGCTCGAGGCCTTGGAGACCGCCATCATCTCGCGGATGGGGTCGACGGCCGAGCGCTCGACGGCGCCGGGGATGAGGTCGATCTCGACGGGCGTGCGCAGATCGTCGCCGGCGCTGCGGGCGCGATACAGGCCCTTGCCCTGCTTCTCGAGCGCGCCGGGATCGGCGACGCCGGTGACCTGAATCGTCGCCACGACGTCGCCCCCCTGGAGCACCTCGCCACCGGGCCCGATCGTCGCGCTCTGGCGCGGATCGAGGCGGATGGGCTGGTCGCGATCGTCGAGAACGGGCAGGCCTTCGTCGGCGGTGACGAGGATCGAGTCGGCGTTGCGGGCGAAGCGTCCGTCGCGCGTGAAGCGAATGTGCTCGGGGTCGCTCGACGGACCGCGCTGAACGGCGAAGAAGCCCTCGCCTCGGATCGCGACGTCGAGCGGGTTGCTCGTGACCTCGGGCGCGCCCGGCGTGAAGGCGGTGCGGACGGGGGCGCCAAGCACGCCGGCGCCGAGGCGCTCGAGCAGTTCGTTGCTGGGCATGCTGAAGAGCCCGTCCTCGAGGCGCGCGGGCTGGCGCTGCATGGTGATGGCGATGTCGCGCTTGAATGCGTTGGTCTCGACGTTCGCGAGGTTGTTGGTCGCGACATCGAGGCGGTGCATGCCGTTGAGGGCGCCGCTGGCGGCGGTGTAGAGCCCGTAGTTCATGAACGGTCTCCCTCGTGCGGCGCATCGACATCCGGCGCGCGCACGGCGTCGGCGGCCTGGGCCATATGGATCGCCGCGGCGAGGCGCGCCATGGCGATGACGCGCGCGCCGATCGACCGGCCTTCCGCCCCGTCTCCCAGGGGGGTGTGCCGGATGCCTCCGTGCTGCCGCGCCTCCGCGCTCTCGACGCTCCGCATCGATTCGGCCTCCTGCCGCTGTGGCGGGCGCCTCCTGCGCACCGCCTCGGGATGCCTTTCTCAAGCGGCGTGCCAGCGTCCCTCGGGGGCGTCAGGCGGGGTCGCGAGCCGGCGGGCGCACGAACTGCGCATCGATTGCGCTCGCCGGCGCGGGCGGCGCCTGCCGATACCAGCCTCGTGACCGCCGCCCCACCCACCGACCGCCAGCTGACGGCATTCCTCACGCACCTGCGCGTGGAGTGCGGGCTCAGCCAGAACACGCTTGCGGCGTACGGGCGGGACCTGCGGGAACTGCTCGCCGACCTCGCCGAGCACGGCGTCGCCACGCTCGAGGCCGTCGGCCCGCGCGATCTCTCCGAGCATCTCGCGCGTCTCAAGACCGAGCGGGAACTGTCCGCCGCGAGCATCACGCGCCATCTCGCGGCGATCCGCGTCTTCTTCCGCTGGCTCACCGCCGAGGGGCGCCTGCCGGAGAATCCGGCCGACTGGCTGGAGCGCCCCACGCGCTGGCGGCGCCTGCCGGGTGTCCTGAGCCCGAATCAGGTGAAGCGTCTGCTCGACGCCCCCTCGCCCGACGACAACCCCGCCGGCCCGCCCCTGTGGCTGCGCGACAAGGCGCTGATTGAGCTGCTGTATGCCAGCGGGCTTCGCGCGAGCGAACTGGCGGGGCTCGGTGTCGACGACCTCCATCGGACGCTGCGCGTCGTGCGCGTCACCGGCAAGGGCAATCGCCAGCGTCTCGTGCCGCTGGGACGGCCGGCGGAGGCGGCCGTCGAGGCCTACCTTGCCGAGTGCCGCCAGAAGCTGGTCAAGCCCGACGGGCGGGACCAGGGTCGCCTGCTGCTCTCGCGCACCGGCCGTCCGCTGGAGCGCGTGGCGATCTGGCAGATCGTGAAGCGCCTTGCGGCGCGTGCGGGGCTGCGCGATGTGCACCCGCACACGCTGCGACACTCCTTCGCCACACACCTGCTGATGGGCGGGGCCGATCTGCGCAGCGTGCAGGAGATGCTGGGGCACGCCGACATCGCGACGACGCAGATCTACACCCATGTGGATCGATCGCGCCTCAAGGACGTGCACAAGCGGTTCCACCCGAGGCCGTAGGGCACAAAGACACACGCCCGGCTTCCCTCCTCGGGACCGGGCGTGTGTGAAGGCGCGTGCTGTGTCGGCAACTCAGATGGGTCGCGAGAGCGGCTGCCCCGCGCTGGGCGCGTTGATGCGCTTCTCGGGCGCGCCGGAGGGGGCCGGCTTGGCCGGGGAGGCGGGCTTGGACTCCGAAGAGGCCCGATCGCCCATGGCCTGGTTGAGCGCGCCGATCGAGCGGGGCTGGTTGCCGGCGACGCTCTTGATCGAAGCCATTTCCTTGGCGAGTTTCTCGTCGAGTTCGTTCACGCTCGTGGCGATCACGCCCTCCTCGATGCCCGCGAGGAAATGGGTGACGATGAAGATCACGCCGGCGAAGGCGATCAGCGGCAGCACGAGGTGCTCGGCGTAGAACGATGCGCCGGCGGGAGCGCCGGGTAGGCTCTGCCGGACCGCCTCGCTCGCCTCGGTGAGGGCCGCGTAGGGCGCGAAGACGCCGCTGAAGGGGAATGAGGGGACAATCTCTCCCAGCGGGGCGCAGACGATCGCGACGATGATCGACCAGGTGCTGGCGGTCACCGCCTTCTCGACGCCGGGGACGGCGCCCCCGCCGGCGATGACGACGCCCTGGAACATCGAGATGGCCAGCACGACCGCGGCGATGAGGCCGAGCGTGCTGGTGAGGCCGACGATCGAACCGAACCATCCATCGCTGCGGCTGAGCACACGATTGATGCGCACGCTCTGCGTGGTGACGGGCTTCGGCTGGCTGGTCATCGTCCGCCCGGTGATGGAGCCGGTCTGTCCGCTCGGCGAGGGGACGACGGAGACGGCCGCCTCGTTGACGACCTCCTCGACCTCCTGCCATCGCGCGTCCGTGAAGTGGACGAAGCCCCAGACGAGGGTCTGAAGACTGATGCAGACACCCAGGACCACCGCGCAGGCCACGATCGTGACCCGGAGGTGGCGGAGCGCGTCGGAGACATGCGGCTTGGGCTTGAAGAACACGGGCGTTCCCCATCTCTGCTGGTTGCCGGGCCCGCGTGCGGAAACGGACCGCAAGCGGGCGCCGCGACCGCGATCGGGGCGGTCGATAATCGGGTATCGACCGAGGCGGGGGCCGGCTGAACCCCGGGC
>JBICHM010000028.1:0-2616 GCA_043101835.1 Phycisphaerales bacterium
GTGCTGTCGGTGATCGTGCACGCATCCGCCGCGACGATGCCGTTGACCTGGTTGCCGCGCACATTCACGCGCGTCATCACCACGCCCGTCGCCGCGTCGATGCCCGCCTGGTCATTGCTGAACGACACACTGTCGATGACCGACGAGCCCAACTCGGCGATGATCCCGTCATCCCCGTTGTCCACGGCGCGGCAGCCGATCATCGTGCCCGAATCACCGAGCAGGAACCCGGCGCCGGCGCTCTGCGTCGCCGTGCACCCCTCGACGGCGCCCTGGCTGCCGTTCACCCAGATGCCGCCGCCGCCGCTGTCGCGCGACACGGTGTCCACAATCCGCGACCCTTCGTTCGCCGCGACCGCGTAGGTCCCCGAGCTCCCGCTGCCGACGGCGCGAACGACCGTGCAGCCGCGGATGAGCGACGCGTTGCCGGTCCAGATCCCCTGCGTGAAGACATCGCGCACTTGGATGTTCTCGACAATCGCGCCGTCGGTCGAGGAGATCACGACCCCGCCGCCGCCCCAGTCCGCGATCGTGCCGTTGCGGATCGTGATGTTGCTGAACGCGCCGGCGCCGATCGCGCTGCCCGTGCCGCCGCGGAACGCGAACCCGCCGAGGTCCAGCGTCACATCGTCGGACTGGATGCTGATCCCGTTCCCAGCGGTCGTGATGCTCTCGACGAAGTAGTACGAGCCCGGCTGGCTGATCGTCAGCGGCATGTCTGCGGCTGTGATCGGAATGCGCGGCTCAACCTGGTCCAGCGGCTTCATCGTCGGCGCGGGGGCGCCGGGGGGCGTCAAATCCCCCGCCAGCGCGCCCGGCGCGCCGGCAAGCGTGGTGATCGCGACGATCGCTGCAGTCGTCGTCCGGATATGCATGGTGCGGTCTCCTGTCTTCCGAATGAACTCTCTCGGCGGAAGACCGGCAGTTCGAGCGCCGGCCCCCCTCCGATCACGCGGAGTCGCGTCGCCGCGCGCCCGATCCGATGGACAAAAACCTCGCCGAACAGCGCTTGGGACCCCGCCGACGGCGTGTAGACTCGCGATGCCGGCCCCCGACGCCGGCGAGAGGGCCGAAGCCGTGAAGTCGATATCTGTTGATGAGGCGACCCGCATCGCGCTCGACCTCGGTGCGGGAAACCGCGCGCAGGCGGCCGATCTGCTCGAGGGCGCCTACCAGCAGCTCCGCCGCCTCGCCGCCCACCGACTCGCCGGCGAGCCTGCCGAGGTCGCCCTCCAGCCCACCGAACTCGTCCACGAGGCGTACATGCGCATGGTCCACCAGGACCGCGTCGACTACGCCGGACGCACCCACTTCGTCGCCCTCGCCAGCGAAGCGATGCGCCGCATCCTCGTCGACGACGCGCGAAAGCGGAAATCGCTCAAGCGCGGCGGCGACAGAGCACGCGTCACCGTGCACGAGTCGGCCCTCGCCGACCCGGGCGACGACGGCGTCGATGTGCTCGCCCTCGACGAAGCCCTCTCCCGCCTCGCGCAGCTGGACGAACGCCAGGCGCGCGTCGTGGAGCTCCGCTTCTTCGGCGGGCTCAGCATCGAGGATGTCGCCATCGTCCTCGGCGTCGCGCGATCGACCGTCACCGAGGACTGGCGCATGGCGCGCGCCTGGCTGCGCGCAGAACTCAGCGGATCAGCCGGAGCAACCTGACCGTGACCCCCGAGCAGCACAGCCAGTTGAAACGCCTCTTCCTCGAGGCCTGCGAACTGGCGCCCGAGCGGCAGCGGGAGTTCGTCAGCGCACGGTGCCCCGAGGGCGAGATGCGCGACCGTCTCCGCGTCCTCCTCTCTTTCGACGACGGCTTCCACGAGTCGCTCGCCGGCGAAGCCGGCGCCCCCCGCCTCGGCGCCGCGCGACCGCCTCTCGGCCCCGACCTCGAACCCGGCGACGAAATCGGCCCCTACCGCATCGTCCGCGCCGTCGGCGAGGGCGGCATGGGGACCGTCTACCTCGCCGAGCAGGAACGACCCATCCGGCGCAGCGTCGCCCTGAAGGTCGTCAAGCTCGGCATGGACACCCGACAGGTCGTCGCGCGCTTCGAGTCCGAGCGCCAGGCCCTCGCTCTCATGGACCACCCCGGCATCGCCAGGGTCTACGAGGCCGGCGCCACCGACACCGGACGACCCTACTTCGCAATGGAGTTCGTCGACGCCGAACCCATCACCGACTACGCCGACCGCAAGGAACTCGGCATCGATGAGCGCGTGCGCCTCCTCATCGAGGTCGCCGGCGCCGTGCAGCACGCCCACCAGAAGGGCGTCATCCACCGCGACCTCAAGCCCTCCAATGTCCTCGTCAGCGAGCGCGACGGCGCGCCCGCCATCAAGGTCATCGACTTCGGCGTCGCCAAGGCCGCGGGCGCGCAGCTCAGCGAGCACACGCTCCAGACCGTCGAAGGGCAGTTCCTTGGCACGCCCGCCTACATGAGCCCCGAGCAGGCCGCCGGACGCGTCGAAGACATCGACACCCGCACCGATGTCTTCGCCCTCGGCGTCCTCCTCTACGAACTCCTCGTTGGCGCGCCCCCATTCGACCCCGAGACCTGGCGCACCGGCAGCGTCGCCGAACTCCAGCGACGCATCGCCGACCTCGAACCCCCCCGCC
>JBICHM010000029.1:0-5271 GCA_043101835.1 Phycisphaerales bacterium
TGCGGGGCGTCGTCGTGCACGACCGGCGATCGGCTCACGAGGCGGCTGGCCCCCCAGACCAGCGACAGGCGCACAGGCGAGCGGACCAGGTCACTGATGAGGACGACCTTCGCCGCGCCGCCCATCTTGCGGAGCAGCGTCACCGCGTCGTCGTCGGTGAGGTGGTGGAGGAACAGCGAGCACATCGCGGCGTCGAATCCGCCGGGGAGATTGTCTCGCAGCGCATCGCATCGGAGGAGCGAGGCGCGCGTGCCGGCGCGCGCTGTCGTCTCCAGCGCGCGGGGGCTGATGTCGCAGGCAGTGGCGTCAACCGGGATGCCCCGGCGATGGAGGTCGGCGAGCACGCGTCGCAGCACATCGCCCCCGCCGGTGGCGACATCCAGCAATCGCAGTGGCCGATCGGTCTGGGGGACAGTCGGCAGCAGTGCGCGGACGATGGCGCGGTGCGACGCCGCGAGCGTGTTGAGTCGAGCCAGCCCTCGGAGCGCATGACGATGGAGGTCCGGGTCGAGGCCGGGGTCGTCCATCCGCTCCGGGCGGAGGTCGCGGCGGCGCAGCGACCGGCGCGACGGGCGCTCGCTGATCATCGCCTCCGGTGTGCGCACGACGGACCTCCCGCTCGCCCCACACCCGCGACTATACCCCCGTCGGCTACTGCCCCGCGCCGCGATCGCCCACGGGGCGCGCATCTGCCTGCATGAAGCGCGGCAGGTATCGGTAGTAGACCTCGAGGCTCAGCGTGCAGATCGCCGTCTGGTAGATCCGGCCCCCGATCTGCGACCACCGGTCGGCCGGCGCCCACGAGCCCGCCATCGGGCCGGCGTCCACCTGCTGGGCCAGCAGTTCGCGGCTGACGGCCTCGTTCCATTGCGCCCAGGCGTCGCCCTGGTGCTGGAACATCGCGAGCGTTGCGTAGTACCACCCGTAGGTGTTCGGATCGCGCGTCCAGTCGGGCAGTTCGCGCAGCACGAAGTCGGCGCTGTTGACCATGTGCGCCTGGCCGGGCTCGTCGCCGAGCAGCTGACGCACGAACATGCCCTCGGCAGTCATGGCAAAGGTTGGGCGCTCGCCCGGCTGGTAGGCGTAGAGACCTGGGCGGGACCGCGTGTCGACGAGGTCGAGCCAGTCGTCGGCGACATCGAAGATCGCCTCGGGCACATCCACGCCGCTGCGCCGCGCGCTGACGAGCGCCATCACCTGCCAGCCGAGCACGGACGTGTCACCGAGCTGGCGCGGTGCGTAGCGCCACCCGCCGGTCTCGCGATTGCGCGCATCGATGATGAAGTCCACCGCCGACGAGACGCGCGGACGCAGGCTCGGGTCGCCGGTCATGCCGAACGATTCGGCGAGGGCGATCGACGCGATGCCGTGGCTGTACATGCTCTCGCGTCCGCGAAGGTCGCCGTCCGGGCGTTGCTGCGCGACGAGCCATTCGAGTCCGCGTCGCACGGTGTCCTGGTACGGGCCCGGCTGCGTGTGCGTGTGGTCGGCGCCGAGGAAGCACAGCAGGGCGAGCCCGGTGAGCGCGACATCGCTCTGGATGTTCGTCACACCGCCGCAGTCGTCGCAGTCGATCCCCGGCGCATCGGCGTCCCACGCGCCGCTCTCGCTCTGCATGCGCGCCAGCCACGCGAGGGCGTTGGCGACCGCGGCTTCGGTCTCCTCGCTGCCGCCCAGCTGCTCGACCAGATCGCGCCGAACCTCCTCGTCGCGCTGCGCATACGCCTCGGCCGGCGGGGCGAACTCCATCGGGATCAGCAGGTTCGGCTCGATTGATCCCGGTGTCCGGGCGGGCGTCGCCGCGGCGTTCGGCGACATCGTCGGCGCGTTGCGCGGATTCGCGTCGCTCGTTCGCGCCATCGGGGCAAGCGAGTCGTCGTCGATCATCGTGGTCTCGGGCAGGATCGACGCGAGCGCGACCGGCGCGGGATCGAGGCGCATCGCCGGCGCAGCGTCGTCCGCCGTCACTGTGGTCGCGGCGATGCCGATCGCGGCCGATTCGGCGTTGGCGCCGCCCGATCCGGCCTCCGGGAGATCAAACGAGAGGGCGTCCATGGCGGGAAGGTCGAGCGCGACCGTCGAGGACGGCTCGATGGCCTCGGCCGGCGCGGCGGACTCCGACGGGGCAGTCGGCGGCGAGGCGAGCGTGCCGAGCGCTACGGCCGGCGTCGCGATGTCGGGGGTGAGCATCGAGGGCGTCGACGGCGTCAGATCGCTCGGCACGGCCGGCGCGGGAGCGTCGGTCGCCGCCGCAACGGCGGGCGCCAGCGCACCCACCGGCGATTCGGAGTCCTCCTGCGACGCCGATTCCGTGGGCGCGGGCGCGTTGAGCGCAATCGCGCCGGGCAGTTCGATGGGCCCGACATCCGGTGTGGGCGCCGGTGCGTCTGTCGACGACGAGGCCTCCGCGGCGGCGGCGGCGCTCGCGAGCGAGGCGTCGGCAACCTCGGTGGTCTGCGGCGCATCGAGCGCAACGGCGCTGGATGTCGGTTGGGCCTCAATCGATGGGTTGGCGGCGTGTGCCGCGAGCGTCGGGGCCAGGCTCGGCGGCGCTGTATCCGCCTCCGCCGCCCGCGCGCCGTCCGTCGGCGTCGCCGCGGCGATCTCGGCGCTCGGCGCGTCGGCCTCGATGCCGGCGAGCGCCGGCGCGTCGGTGGATGCGAGCGCGCTCAGCTGTGCGTCGGCCAGGGCAGCGGTCTCCGTCACCACCGGCGTCGGGGCCTCTGGGGTCGACGAGTCGGTCGGCACGGCCGCGGCTCGTGAGGCGGAAGTAGTGACCACCGGGGCGGCGACGGTGGCGCCATCCGGCTGCGCAGTCTCGGGGTTGATCGCCAATGTCTCTTCGCCGACGCGCCGCTGCGTCTGCTGTTCACTGGGGGACGCGGTGCTGACGCCGGCGAGGGCGGGCGGCGCGGGCGCGGCGGACATTGGGTCCGCCGGCGCGACGCTCGTCGGCGCTGCGTCGGTCGCGTCCGCCGTCCCGACGGGCGCCGGCGCGACCTCATCGGTCGGCGGGGCGTCGATCGCAGCTGGTGAAGCGGATTGGCGCACCGCGACGGGCGGCGCGACGTCCGTTGGCGACGGCGAGGCGCCTGGCGCATCGAGCGCAACCTCGCGTTCGTCGGCCCGGGCCGCGCTCGGCGCATCGGGCTCCGCCACAGCCACCGTCGATACAGGCGCACTCGTCTCGATAGTCGATGCCGCGGCGCGCGGCTCGACAAGCGGCGCATCGGACTCGTTTGCCTGTGCGACGCGTTCCGGCGTTGTATCGGGCGCGCGCGTCGGATCGAGCGCGGCCTGCGCGGTCTGGACACTGGTCGCGGCGTCCGGCGCGGCGTCGCTTGTCGCGTCCGTGGCGTCGGGCGCAACATCGGCCTCAGTCGCCTGCGCGACGCGCACCTCGTCCGGCGCATCGACCGATTGGCGTTGGGTCTCGGGCGCGTGGGCGGCGATCTCCGTCGGACGCGTGATCTCCGGCATCGCCGCGTCGTCGGCGCTCGCCTCGGCGACGCGCTCGACTGGTGTGGCGGCAGTGGGGGGCGCATCGAGTCGCGCCGTCTCTGTCGCCGCGTCGAGCAGGCGGGTGAACTCCGGTGTCTCTGCGCCGGTCTGGTCGCGCGTGGTGAGTGTGAGCTCGGTGATGCCGCCTCGCACCTGGCTGCGCAGCCCGTCCGTGCCGGCGCTCGAGGCGATGATCACCTGCCGCCCGCCGGGGCTGCGCAGCGCCTCGCCGATGGAAGCCGCGACCTGCCAGAAGGCCAGCAGATACAGCAGCAGAGCGTGGGCGAGCAGCGAGGCAAGAAGGCACTTGGCCAGCAGGCTGAGGCGGCGCCAGCGCGCATCCTCCTTGGCCTGTCGCGCGAGCAGCAGAGCGAGCAGAAGCAGCAGCAGGAGGAGCAGCAGCCACAACAGCGGGCCAAGCAGGGCGTCCCAGTCGATCCCCGCATCCACGCGCTCGGTCTCGGTGAAGACCTCGCGCGAGCGCGACACATACAGCCGGTATCGAGCGGTCTCTCCCTCGCCGGCGCGGTCCGAACTGAAATGCAACTCGTACCCGCCCATCGACAGCGACGGGTCGAGATCGTTCGCCGTGGAATTGACGGTGTCGTCGAGACGCTCCGCGCGCCGCAGCGCGCCGTCGACCTCGCGGGCGCGATAGAGATCGAAGCCGCCCAGTCCGCCGGGGCGATCGCTGGCGAAGTAGATGAAGTCGCCAAAGGGGCTGATCGCCGGCGCGCCCTCGTTCCAGCGGGTGTTCAGTTCGTTGATCGGCCTCGCGTCGCCCGGAACGGCGCCGTCAAGCGGCGCACGGAAGAGGTCGTAATCACGCGCCGTCTGATCCTCGCGGATCGTTGCACTCCAGCGGTCTCGCCCGAAGCCGTCGTCGTCCGGACCATTCGGCCGGTTGCTGCTGAAGAGAATCGCCTCCCCGTCGGGCGCGATCGCCGGGCCGTATTCGTTGTAAGTGGAGTTGACGGACTCCCCAAGGTTGCGCGGCTCGCCCCAGCGCCCCGCGTCGTCGCGCTCGGCCACCCACAGGTCGAAGCCGCCGAAGCCGCCCTCGCGGTCGCTGTAGAAGAAGATTGCTCGCCCGTCGGCCGCGAAGGTCGGGCCGAGATCGTCGGCATCGCTGTTGAGCGCATCGAGCGCCGCCGGCTCGCTCCAGCCGCCCTCGGTCCGCCGCGCGAACAGGATGTCGGCGTTGCCGCCGGGGCGCCCGCGCACGAGCAGCATGGTCTGGCCGTCCGGACTGAGGCGCGCTTCGTATTCGTCGGCGTCGGTCTCGGGCCAGTCGGCGAGTCGCGCGGCGGGCTGCCAGAGCACATCGCGCACCGGTGCGCCCACGGCGGGCACGCGGATCGTCTCGGCGTCGGTGTAGACGCGCTGCGTGCCAGCGAGCACGGCGAGGCCGACACCCACCCCGCCGGCGATGACCAGCAGGAGCAGCGCGAGGGCCGCAGGCGTCGCGACTCGTCCCGGACGGCGGATCATCCCGAACCCCACACCCCCGCGCTACTGCGCGATGACCGTATCGAGATACGGCTCCTGAATGCCGCCGGCTTTGCAGGCGTCGAGCGCCGTGACGATGCGCGCATACGGCGTGTCGCGGTCGCCGCGCACGGTCACCTTCTGATCCGGGTTGCGCCCGACCGCGTCGGCGATGAGTCCTTGCAGCGACTCGCTGTCCATGCTGCGCCCGGCCACGATCATCGTTCCGTCGGCCTGCACATTGATGACGATCTCGCGGAGCGATGCGGAGATGGGGCCCGC
>JBICHM010000030.1:0-20548 GCA_043101835.1 Phycisphaerales bacterium
CCGCGAGCGCAGCGAGCCTCCGCAACAAGAACACGGCGAGCCCCCTCGCCGTGGCACACTTCGTCTCTCCGTCTCACCGTCTCTCCGTCTCTTGCCCCCCCGTTTGTCCCGATTCCCCCGCGCCGGTAGACTCCCGACCCGCCTGGCAGCCCCGGGCGGACCCACATCCCGGAGCGGTGTCCGAGAGGCTGAAGGAGCCGGTTTGCTAAACCGGTGTACGGGGTAACCCGTACCGCGGGTTCGAATCCCGCCCGCTCCGCTTTGCCGTCCGTTGGACGGCCGGCGGCGATCCCTACCGGATCACCACATACCGCCACAGGCGCGCCACCTCGCGCTCATCCACATACTTGCCGATCTCCTTCTCGAACTGCGCCTGCGAGGTCCAGGGGCGGTACTCGTCGAACTCGTGCGCCATGCGCTTCCCGACGCCGGGGATCGTCATGAACTCCGCCTCGCTCGCCGTGTTCAGGTCGAGCGGGATGAAGCAGTACTGCTTCAGGCGGGCCACCTCGGCCTCGTCCACATACTTGCCGATCTCCCTGTCGAACTGCGCGAAGGAGACCCACGGGCGGTATTCCTCGAACTCATGCGCCATGCGCGCGCCGACGCCGGGGATCAGCTGCATCTCCGCCTCGGTCGCCTCGTTCAGGTTGATGTGGACGAACGCCTCGCCGTACAGCGCCTCGCGCTCCATCTTGTTCATACCGCGGTCGCCCAGGAAGATGTCGAAGGCGAGCGCATCGGCGAAGGGGCGCGCCTCCTCGATTGCGCCAGCGAGGTCGGCGGTCATCCCGGGCAACCCAATCAGCTGCTCCGTCGTCGCGACATTCGGATCGATCAGCCCTGTGCCGACCTGCGCCGTTGCGCTCGAACCAATCGCCATCGCGCACGCCGCGATTGCCGTCATCATCATCGCCCGCATCACCCTGCTCCTTCCTGCATCGTCCTGCGCGCCGCGCCGGCGCCGCAGGTCGAGATGAGTCCGATCCCGCCGAGCAGCGCCATCGCGCCCGGCGCCAGCGACGGCGGCGAGGTCGCGCGCATCGACGCGACGAAGTGCTCCCACGCCGTGCCGTCGGCATCCAGCTCGCGCTGGAACTCCACATTGCTCTCGTAGTGGTACCAGAGCCCCAGCGCGCCCACGCCGACGAGCGCAAGCATCGACAGGCGCATCACGACCGTCGCCAAACGCCCGCGGCTGAAGACATCCAGCCCCAGCGCCAGCATCCCGATCCCCATCGCCACGATCGGGATCCACTGCGTCGCCATCTCCGTGTGCTCGGTGAGCAGCAGCTCCGCCCCGATGCCGAGGATCCCCAGCGCCAGCAGCGCCCGCAGCATCCAACGCATCCGATTCGCAGGCGACTCCGCCATCGGCACACTCCTTCTCGTGCGTGCGAGTCCAAAAGCGTATCGCGCGCGGGGCGCTGCCGCACCGATATCCTCCGCCCGACGCCATGTCCCACCAGCCGGCCAGAAACCATCCTCCCCTCGGGCGCCTCGAGGTCGTCTGCGGCCCCATGTTCGCCGGCAAGACCACGCGCCTGCTCGAGCGCCTCGCCGCCGCGCAGCAGGCAGGGCGCGCCGTCATCGCCGCGAAACCCCGCATCGACACCCGCTACCACCCCACCGACATCGTCACGCACGCGGGTCGGTCGATCTCCGCGCACACGATCGACCACCCGCGCGAGCTCGACGCCCTCGCGCGCGATGCGGCCGTCCTCGGCCTCGACGAGGCGCATTTCTTCGAAGAGGGCTTGCGCGACGCGGCGAACGCGCTCGTCAGCCGCGGCGTCACCGTCATCCTCGCCGGCCTCGACCGCACCAGCCTCAACCAGCCCTTCGGCGAGATGGGCGCACTGCTCATCGAGGCCGACGAAGTCACCAAGCTCACCGCGCCCTGCGCGGTCTGCGGGCGCCCCGCCGTGCACACGGTGCGCCTCTTCGACTCCACCGAATCCATCGTCGTCGGCGGCGAGGGCATGTTCGAGAACCGCTGCCGGGCACACCTGCACGACCCGCCGCCGAACGCGGCGAGCGTGGCGCGCAACAGCTGACGCTGGCGCGCCGCCGCCGCGAGTGTCCAGTGCGCCGCGGCGTCCTCAGTTCGACTCCGGCCGCATCGCCCCCGCGCCGCGGCGCAGGTCGTCGCGACCCGCCGCCTGCAGGAAGCGCATCGCGCCGGCGAGCCACGACTGCGCCTCGACGCGCTCCGCCATGGCGTACAGGCGCAGACCGGCCCAGGCTCGCTGCCTGGCCGCCACACCCGCCGCGCCGGCGCCGTCAATCGACGGGTCGGCCAGCGCGCGGTCGTCGATGATGCGCCGCCCGGCCAGCGCGCCGGTGTCGATCCCCCGGCTATCGGTCGCACCGCCGCCCGCCACGGCCTCATCGTGCAGCGCGACGATCAGCGCCACCGCCATCGCCTCGCGCTGGCGCTGCGAGCGCGCCGCGAGCATCGCCGCGCCGTCAAACTCCGGCGGTGTCCAGCACTCGATGGGCCGGCGCGCGATCGAGCCGTCTTCCTGCACGATGTCGGCCCCGAGCGTACGCCACACCCAGCCGGCGCCCGGCGATCGCGCCGGATCACGCAAGCGCGCATCGGCCAGCGCCCGTTCGACGATCTGTCGCTCCCGCTGGGCCGCGTCGAGCGATTCATTCGCACGCGCTCCGGCGGCGAGATCATCAAGACAGGAGCGCACACACTCGCGCAGCGACGCCATGCGCCACGCCGGCGCCGCGTCCACGAACGCGCGGAACTCCTGCACTGTCCCCGGAAGATCCTGCATCGGCCCCCTCGATTCCCTGTGTCTCTCGCTCGCTCAGGCGCGAATGACGCCGCGGGGCTGTTCGGCTCCGGCGCGTCGGTGGTTTCTACCGGGTTGCAACTCCCCGGTGGCGGAGACGACGCGATGTTCACATCTTCCTCACCCGATAACCACGCCCGGCGCCGCCGGATAACCCCCTGTGTTTATTGGACCAGTGACAACAAGGTCCCGGAACCATCGCGCCGGCGCGCCGACGCCGTCGAGGCTGATCGTCCGCGACCCGACCCGCCGATCGCTTCGGGGTCGGGCGAGCGGCGCCCGAGACACACCGGGGCACACCCCCCGACCCGTTCACCCACACATGCGGAGCACAATCGTGAGCCGAGAGATCCTTCACGAACGCCTCTTCGAGGCGCTCATCAGCGGCGACCGCCCCGCGGCCCGCCAGGTCGTCGATGACTGCCTGAAAGACGGCGTCGCCAGCGAGCAGCTCGTCACCGACCTGCTCTGGCCCGTCTACGAGCAGATTGAGAACTTCCACCGCGCCGACAAGCTCACCAACCTCGCCCACCACATGGGCACGCGCCTCCTGCGCGTGCTCGTCGACCAGGCGGCGCAGGGCTTCACGCGCAGCGCCTCGCGCGACCGGCGCGTCTTCGCCGTCTGCGGGCCCACCGACTCCGACGAGCTCGGCGCCCAGATCGCCGTCGACCTGCTCGAGTCCGACGGCTACGAGGTCACCTTTGCCGCCGGCGGCATCGCGCCCGACGAGGTGCTCGCGCATGTGCAGCAGGAGCGCCCCGAGGTGCTGCTGCTCTTCGCGAGCGCGCCGAGCGACCTGCCCGGCATCCGCTGGCTCATCGACACGATCCGCGAGATCGGCGCCTGCGACGGCGTGCAGATCGTCGTCGGCGGCGGCGTCTTCACCCGCGCCGACGGCCTCGCCGAGGAAATCGGCGCCGACCTCTGGGCCAAGCACCCCCTCGAACTCCTGCGCGTCATGACCCAGCAGCCCGAGCGCCGCGCGCCCGCCGAGCAGCGCACGGTCGGACGCAACAAGCAGAAGCGCAACGCAGCCTGACGCCGGCGACCTCCTTCCGCCGACATCCACAAAGTTCCTCAGGTGACGGGCCCGCCCCCTGGTTGCGAAGGGGCGGGCCCGTTGTGTTCGTGGGGCGGCGCCGACCTCGGCCTGCTGCTCGGCACATGGGGGCATGCCCGGAGCGCACCGCCGCGCTCCCTGTTTTCTACGGGTTTTTCCTACCGGCGACCCCCGCCGATCCCCTACCTTGCACCCTTGGTCAGAAACCCGAGGGAGGGGAGACAACCCATGCAGCATCACCTGCTCCGCGCCGGCGCCATCGTCATCGCCGCCGGTCTTGCGTGCGCCGCCGCGCCCGGTGCCCGCGCCCAGTGCGACATCCTGAACCCGCCCGCGCCGGCCGATGAACCCGACGACGCCTTCATCGACGCCAACGGCGACGGCATCGACGGCATGGCCTGCGGGCCGATATTCGTCTCCCCCACCGGCGCCGACAGCAATATCGGCACGATGATGGCGCCGATGCGCACCGTGCAGGCCGCGATCCTCGCCGCCGCGTCCTTCTCGCCGCCCCGCGATGTCTATGTCTCGCGCGGCACATACTCCGAGACCATCGAACTCCGCGGCGGCGTGCGCGTCTTCGGCGGCTACGACGAAGCGCTCAACTGGCAGCGCGATGCGTCCTACACCACGACCATCGCCGGCGCAGCCACCGCCATCTACGCGCAGCAGCTCGATGTCCCCGCGCGCCTCGACCGCATCACCATCACCAGCGCCACGCCCAGCGCGCCGGGCGCCGACTCCGTCGGCATCCTCGCGCGCAGCAACACCGCCGAACTGCAGGTCACCAGCGGCCGATTCATCATCGGCGACGGGGCCAACGGCGCCGTCGGACAGAACGGCGCCCCCGGACCCAACGGCGGCTCGGGCGCCAACGGCGGCCCCGGCGACGGCGACAACGACACCGCGCCCGGACCCGGCGGCGGCGCGGGCGCCAGCGCCGCCGGATTCCCCGGTGGCGTCGGCGGAACCGGCGGCGCTGAGCCGACCTTCAACGGCCAACCCGGCGCGCCCGGCGCCTCGGGCGGCGGGATGGGCGGCTCCGGCGGCGCCGGCGGCAACACCGGCGCCAACAGCTCGCCCGGCGGCTCCGGCGCCCACGGCGCGCCCGGCAACCACGGCCCTAGCGCCGGCGCCATCTACCAGGCCGGCCAACCCGGAACCGGCGGCGCCGCCGGGCGCGGCGGCGGGGGCGGCGGCGGAGGCGGCGGCCAGGAAGGCCCCTTCGTCACCGACGGCTCCGGCAACGGCGGCGGCGGGGGCGGCGGCGCAGGGGGCGGCGGCCTGCCCGGCATCGGCGGCGGATTCGGCGGCTCCTCGATCGCCATCCTCGCGCGCGATGGCGATGTCAGCGCCACCGACAGCAACTTCACCATCGGCCACGCCGGCGACGGCGGGCGCGGCGGCCTCGGCGGCCCCGGCGGATCCGGCGGATCCGGCGGCTTTGGCGCTGCCTTCGACATCAACGATGTCGGGCGCGGCGGCAACGGCGGGCCCGGCGGCAACGGCGGCCCCGGTGGCGACGGCGGCGGCGGCGCGGGTGGCAACTCCCTCGGCGTCTACGCCTTCAGCACGATCCGCTCCACCATCACCACCGCCGGCAGCGCGTTCTTCCTCGGCACGCCCGGCGCCGGCGGCGGCGGCTCGCTCGGAACCGGCGTCAACGGCGTCGCACAGGATGTCTACTTCGACACCGCCGCGCCCCCCGTGCCCGCCGGCCTCGCACCCCTCGGCGTCCACGCGCGCATCGTCACCAGCGAGAGCACGCCCAGCGCACCGACGCCCGCGCTCGTCGGCGAAGCAGACCTCGCCGACACTCACGACATCATCGTCACCGCCCAGCCTTCGTTCGGCAGCGCGGTGAGCGACGGAACCAACCTCACCTATACGCCCAACCCCGGCTTCGTCGGCGTGGACTTCTTCCCCATCCGAGCCATCGACCCGACGCAGCAGGTCGCCCTCGGCTTCGCCGTCGTCATCGTCACCGGCGCGCCCCCGTGCCCCGGCGACCTCAACGGCGACGGCCAGGTCGACGGCGCCGACCTCGGCCTGTTGCTGGGGTTCTGGGGCCCGTGCCCGTAAGCGATCGCCTTCGCGCCGCGGGCGCCCGCTCGTGTGAATCCGCCATCTGCTCCCTCTCCCGCACTGCGGGAGAGGGCTGGGGTGAGGGTTCTGACATTGTGAGCGCAGCGAACTGCCTCACCCAAAATGAAAACCACGGCGAGCAAGCTCGCCGTGGCACACGATCAATTCGTCTCTTCGCGTCTTCCGAAACTACGCCAGCTCAGGGAACAGATCGCGAACGACCTTCACCAGGTCCTTCACATGGCTGATGGACTCGTCCATCAGCTTCTTCTCGCCGCCGTCGAGGTCGATCTCGATCACCTTCTCGACGCCCTTCGTGCCGAGCACGCAGGGGACGCCGACGAAGTAGCCGCCCACGCCGTACTCGTTCTCGCAGTACGCGGCGCAGGGGAGGATGCGCTTCTTGTCCTTGATGATCGCCTCGGCCATCTGCACCGAGCCGCTCGCCGGCGCGTAGTAGGCGCTCGTGCCCATGAGCTTCACGATCTCGCCGCCGCCGACCTTCGCGCGCTCCACGCACGCCGTGATCGTCGCCTCGTCGAGCAGCTGGCTCACCGGGATGCCGTGCACGCTCGTGTAGCGCGGCAGCGGCACCATGTCGTCGCCGTGGCCGCCGAGCAGCAGCGCGCTCACGTCCTCGATCGAGCAACCGATCGCCTGCGCAATGAACGTGCGGAAGCGCGCCACATCCAGCGCGCCGGCCTGGCCGACGATCCGGTTCGTCGGGAAGCCCGTCGCCTTCCACGCCGTGTAGACCATCGCGTCCAGCGGGTTGCTCACGAGGATCACGATCGAGTCCGGCGCGTGCTTCGCGATGTTCTCGCTCACGCTCTTGACGATCTTCACATTCGTCTGGATCAGGTCGTCGCGGCTCATGCCCGGCTTGCGCGGCAGGCCCGCCGTCACGATCACCACATCGCTGCCGGCGATGTCGGTGTAATCGCTCGTGCCCGTCACCATCGAATCGAACCGCTCGATCGGCCCGCAGCAGAGCAGGTCCAGCGCCTTGCCCTGGGCGACGCCCTCCTTGTCGGGGATGTCCAGCAGGACGATGTCGCCGAGTTCCTTCGCCGCCGCCCAGTGGGCGCACGTGGCGCCGACGTTTCCGGCGCCGATGACGCTGATCTTCGCGCGCTGCATGCTCGCTGCCTCTCTCGATTGCTCGGGTGCGTGTTCGGTTCGATCACACCCCGCTGCGCCGACGATGCCGGCCGGCGGAAACGGGCGAGCAGTCTAGCGACCGCCCCCGGCCCCGGCAGCGGCGCACGAAAAAGGCCGCCCCGGATCGACCGGAGCGGCCCTGGATGTCGTTGCCCGAGAGTCCGTCAGCGCCGGCGGCGCAGGCTGACGATGCCGGCGAGACCCATCAGGGCCACCGTGCCCGGCGTCGGCACGTTCACGACGAACGCGCTGCTGAAGGTCGCGCTGTCGCCGGCCGTCAGGAAGAACGAGTGACGGATGCCGATGCTGTTGACGACCGCAGGGCCCGCGATCGGGCTGGGGATGCCGAAGTCCGCCGCGCCGAAGGCCGTCGTGAAGGCGGTCGACACGCTGAACGGATCGTTCAGCAGCGTCTGCACGCCGACGCCGTCCACCAGCGCGGTGTAGAGCGAATCGCCCGACGCCGCGGCGAGCGTCGCCGTGTTCGTGCCCGGCACGCCCGAACCGAGCGTCCCGGAGATCGAACCCTGCATCACGCTGCTGGGCGACACCGGCTGCACATTGGCGCCGACGATCACCTGGAAGTTGTTGTCCGAGCCCGTGTTGTTCGTGAAGGCGAAGTTCGCGTTGACGAACGGATCCTCATCGATCAGCAGATCCCAGTCGCACGACCAGCCCGTCTCGCTGAACGAGCCCTTCACCACGAACTGGAACTCGCCGACCTGCCGGAACTCGGTGATCGAGTTCTCGAGGTTGTTGCCGTTCTGGATGTTCCACATCGTCCCGTCGGGACGCACGATGCGGATGTCCAGATCCTGCAGGCTGAACGCGCCCTCCGCCGCAGGAACAACCACGACCGCGGCGGCCAGCGCAAAACCCGTGCAAAGCATGCGGGACATGTGCTTCTTCCCTTCCCTGGTTCTCTCGCGCCCCGGCTCGCCACGAATCCCCCGCGAGCCGGCGGCGTCCTCTTCCAAGGGCAAACTACCGGGGATGACCCCGCGGAGCGAGGGAAATCACCCGAGAATTCCATGACTTCTCGGACCGCTCACCCGCCCTGAGCGAAACCCAAACAAAAAACCCGCCGGCCTTCCGGGCCGGCGGGCGTTGGTTGTGCATGGCTGTGCATGCAGCGGGCTGCGCGCGGCAGCCCCGTCGGGTTGCCGCTAGCTGCGCAGCCCTTTCGTCCCAAGATTCATCACTGGATCACCTCCTTCCGCAAGGACCTGCCCGGCCGTCGCGAGCGGGTACCTGCCCGCCGCCGAGCGCCTTCCCCCGGACCGTCGCCCGAGGCCCATCGCCCGACGCCGCCCGCCAAAGAGGTGAACCGGGGCGGCGACGGTCGTCGTCGCGCCCGTCGAACCGGCCTGCCGAGGTTCTCCCGGCCGCCCGGCGCCCGACGCGTCGCGACGATGCCGAATTATCGATCAGCCCCCGCCCCGGGCAAGAGGATTCCGCCCGGTCGGGCGCAATTCCTTCACCCCTCGAACTCGCCGAACGCCCCCTTGCCCGCCTGCTCGTCAACGTACGCCTGGAACTCGCCCATCTTGTACGACACGAAGCAGAACACATGGTGCAGGGTCAGCCACTCGAGGTCCGACGGGTCCTTGTCGAGGTCCTGACGCAGTCGATTCAACTCAGCCAGCAGCGTCTCCGCCTTCATGCGCGCGATTCCTTTCTCAGGTGAGTCGTTCGTGGTCGCGATCCTACGCGCCGGCGTCCGCTCCCTCTTCCACGCTGCGGGAACGGGCTGATCACGCGCGCAGGGCGACGCCATCACCCTTGGCGCGCCCCGATCCACCCCGGCGCCCACGCCAGCGCGTACAGCGCCGTCAGCACGAGCGCGATGCACGCCCCCGCCGGCAGATTGCTCTCGAACGACACCACCAGCCCGCCCAGCACGCCCGCCAGCGCCGCCGCGCACGAGAGCGCGAGCACCACGCCCAGGCGCCGGCTCAGGCGCAGCGCCGTCGCGCCCGGCAGCACCAGCAGCGCGCTGGCCAGCACCACGCCGCTCAAACGCATCGTCACCACCACCGCGAGCGCAAGCAGCGTCAGAAAGAGCAGGCGCATCGCCAGACCCCGCCCGCCGAATGCGCGCGCCGCCTCCTCGTCGAACGCCCAGAACAGCAGCGGGCGGCGCACGAGCACGAGCGCCCCGACCACCAGCGCGCCCACCCCGATCGACGCCCACATCGCGCCGGGTCCCACCGACAGGATCGATCCAAACAGCAGGCTCTCCCACGAGGGCAACGGCCCCGCGCCCGCCAAAGGCCGCTGCGCACGCCACGCAAGCATCGCCGCCCCCGCCGCCATCGACGCCGCGAGAAACACCCCGATCGCCGCGTCCTCGCGCTCGCCCTCGCGATCCCCGCGCCGATGGCTCACCAGCCCGATCCCCAGCGCGCTGGCCACGCACACGATCGCGGCGCACACCAGCACCGCCGGCCCCGTCAGCCCCGCGAGCGCCGCCACCCCAACGCCCCCGAGCGCCGCGTGGCTCACCCCCTGCCCCACGAACGCCAGCCGGCGCAGCGCCACCAGCACGCTCAGGAGCGCGCACTGCAGCGCGATCGCCAGGCCCGCGATCACCCCCGGCCAGAAGAGCGCCGCCGAGTCGCCCGTCAGATACTCGACCGTCCGCAGCGTCACGATGCGCCCTCATCGCGCGTGGTGTCATGCGCGTGCGCATGATCGCCCGGGCACTCCTCCGCAAGGTGTGCCTCCACGTGCACCTCGCCCAGCGCGCTGGCCACATCGTGGCGGAACACCTCCGCCAGCACCGCCGGCGTCAGCCCCTCCGGCGACCCGTGCATGTGCATCCGCCGCGACAGGCACAGCACCTTGTCGCAGGTGCTCGCGATCGCGCGCAGGTCGTGGCTCACCATCAGGATCGTCACGCCCAGCTCCGCGTGCAGGCGCGACAGCATCGCGCTGAACCGCTGCTGCCCCGGCGCATCGACCCCCACCAGCGGCTCGTCCAGCGCCAGCACGCGCGGCTCCACCGCCAGCGCCCTTGCAATCAATGCCCGCTGCAACTGCCCCCCCGACAGATCCCCCACCGGACGCGCCGCGTACTCACTCGCCCCCGTCAGCTCCAACGCCCGCGCCGTGCGCTCGCGCGACGCCGCCGTCGTCATGCGCCACGCCGGCGCATCTCGCGCCGCCGCGAGCTCCACCATCTGGCGCACGCTGATCGGGAACCGCAGCTCCGCGCCGCTCCGCTGCGCGACATCCCCGATCTCCCCGCGCCGGCGCGCCCGCGCCGGAGCCTCGCCGAAGATGCGGATTTCCCACGTGTACCCGGTCAGTTCGCCCAGCGCGAGCTTCACCAGCGTGCTCTTCCCGCCCCCGTTCGGCCCGAGCACCCCCACGCGCTCGCCCGGCGCAATCGAGAACGTCAGGTCCTCCACCGCCGGCGCGCCGCCGCCCGGGTAGGTGTACGTCACCTGCGCAAACTCGATCGCGCCCGCGCTCACTCGCCGGCCTCCCCCGCCGGCGCGAGCGCCGAGGCGAGCGCCGCGATGTTCGCGCGCATCATCGCCGGCCAGTCGCCGCCGGGAAGACCGGTTCCCAGGGGGTCGAGCAGCGCGACGGCCGCGCCCGTCTCCGACGCCACGCGGCGCGCCAGCGCATCGGTGTACTGCGGCTCCACCACGATCACCCGCGCATCGCCCGACCGCACCATCGTCGCCGCCGCCGCCACCGCGCCGGGGCTCGCCTCACTCTCGCCCTGGTGCTGCAGCACCCCCGCCACGCGCAGCCCGAACGCCTGCGCGAATCGATCCCAGGCGTCGTGCACCGTCACCAGCCCGGCGCCCGCGTGCGCCCCCAGCGCCGCCGCCCCGTCCTCGCGCACAAGCGCGACCTCCGCGAGCAGCGCATCCCGCGCCGCCCCGAGGCGTGCGCGCTCGTCGTCGTCAAGGGCGCCGCGCAGATCCTGGCTCTCGAGCATCCGGTCGTGCGCCGCGCGCACGAGGTCCGCCATCAACGCCGGATCGAGCCACAGGTGCGGATCCACCGCGTGCTCGTGGTCGTGCGCGTGGTCGGCCGTCGCGTCGTGCTCGTGGTCGTGCGCATTGCCCGTCACGCCGACCGCCTCGCCGAAACGCAGCACGCGCAGCGCGCTGCCCCCCCGCGCCGCCAGCGACCGGTCGATCGCCGGCTCCATCCCTGCGCCCACCAGCAGCACGAGGTCCGACCCGTGCAGCGCCTGCGCCTGCGCCGGCGTCGGCTCCCACCCGTGCGGGCTCACGCCCGGCGGGACCAGCACCGTCACCGACGCCTCCGCCGGCGCCAGCCCGCGCGCCACCCACGCCAGCGGCGGCACGCTCACCGCCACCTCCAGCCGCCCCGGCGCGCCGCCCTCGGACGAACCCTCCGAGCACCCTCCCACCAACACCAACGCGAGCGCCAACGCCGTGAATGTTCCTATCACCCTGCGCACAGCCGACCTCCTGACCCGCATCATGCCACCCAGCCCGAACTGGCGCCCAGCCGAACCCCGCCCCCGCTGGCGAACCGCCAGCCGCGGCGTATAGTGTTGGCCTTCGACGGGCCCCCGGCCCGCCGAAACCACAACTTGGGGCGGTAGCTCAATTGGGAGAGCGCCTCGGTCGCATCGAGGAGGTTGCCAGTTCGATTCTGGTCCGCTCCACTTGCCCCACCACACAGGCCCGACCACACCGGTCGGGCCTGTTGCGTTTTGTGTGGATGACCGATCGCCGCTGTCGGCGTGGCCGCCCTCCTCGCAGTAAGTTGCTTCTCAATTCGCCGCAAGGCTGAGCTGCCCGGCCACCGTTGGCTGCACAACGAGGAGGATCCATGACACTCTGGCTTACTCGCTCAGGCCGTCACGGAGAGCATGAGCAGAAGTTCCTCGATGAGGGACGGGTCTATCTGACATGGCGAGAGCTCGACTGTGACCTGAGCGCACTCCGCGACCGGAGCGAGGTGCTCGATCTCCTTCGGAGGACCTACCCAGCGTTCAAGGAGGGGCATCGCCGACAGCACGCGGGCCAGATCTGGACCTTCGTCGGCAGAATGGAAGTCGACGACTGGGTCGCTATGCCCAGCAAGCACAAGACGATCCACATCGGCAAAATCAAGAGTCCCTATCGCTATGTCGGCGGCGAGAGCGTCTATCGGCATTACCGGGAGGTTGAATGGATCGAGACCGACATTCCTCGAACGAACTTCGACCAAGACATTCTGAACTCTCTCGGGGCGTTCACGACGATTTGCCAGATAAAGCGCAACGATGCGGAGGAAAGAGTCCGCGCGATGCAGGCGAATGACTGGAAAGCGACCACCATCAAGCCCAAAATTCCGCCGCACAACGGTGTGAACGACGACGAAGGCGAGGACAACGACGATGCGTCGATTGACCTCGAACTGATCGCTCGCGATCAGATCGCGCGCAAGATCCAGAGCACGTTTGCCGGGCACGGAATGGAAGATCTCGTTGAGGCGATCCTGCGCGCCCAGGGATTCACGACGCATCACAGCCAGAAGGGTCCCGACGGAGGCATCGACATCCTGGCCGCGCCCGACACACTGGGTTTCGGCACGCCACGAATATGCGTTCAAGTCAAGAGCCAGGCATCGCCGCTGGAGCGGGTTGTGCTCGATCAACTCGTCGGGACGATGCAGCATGTCGGCGCCGACCAGGGACTGCTGGTCTGTTGGGGCGGATTCAAGAAGACGATTCTGCACGAAGCGCCGAGACTGTTCTTCAAGGTCCGGCTCTGGGATCAGAATGACCTGATCGATCATTTCCTCGCCGTCTACGACCGCCTCGATGAAGACCTGCGGGCCGAGATTCCACTCAAACGAGTTTGGGCTATCGCGCTCCCAGAGGAAAGCGACGAGGTTGACGGCGAGTAGTACGGTCTGAACCACCGCTACCCGGTTGCTGCCCCGGACCTGCTCACCTCAGCGTTCCTCGGTCTTCCTCTGTGTTCTAATCCCCCTGTATCCTCGCCCCCGTGACCCGCGCCGCATCCCAACCGAAAAAGCCCATCGCGGTCGATCCCAACGCCTCGCGCGACACGCCCGCGATGCGCCAGTACGCGCGCTTCAAGCAGGCCCACCCGGGCTGCGTGCTCTTCTTCCGGATGGGCGACTTCTACGAGATGTTCGATGAGGACGCCCTCGCCGTGCACAAAACGCTCGGCCTGACCCTCACCGAGCGGACGCCCGGCGTGCCCATGGCGGGCGTGCCGCACCACTCGGTCGAGAACTACATCGCGCGGATGCTCGCGCAGGGCCACCGCGTCGCCGTGTGCGACCAGATCCAGGACCCGAAGGACGCCAAGGGCGTCGTCGAGCGCGCCGTCACGCGCGTGCTCACGCCGGGCACGCTCGTCGATGAGGCGCTGCTCGCCGACGACGCGACGAATACGCTGTGCGCCGTCTGGCTCGACGCCGCGCTCGCGCACCTGGCGATCGTCGAGGTCTCGACCGGCGCCTTCGAGGTCGGCGCCTGCGCCCAGCACAGCCTCGCCGATGAGCTCGCCCGGCGCGCCGTCAGCGAGGTCATCTACTGCGAGACGGCCACCGGCGAAGCGCCGAGCGTCGTGCGCGACGCCGTCGAGCGCCTCGCACTGCCCGCCCTCGGCCGCCCCGCCTGGCAGTTCCGTCGCACAGAGGCCGAGGAGGCCCTGCGGGAGCAGTTCGGCGTCGCCACCCTCGCCGGCTTCGGCCTCGAATCCGCCGACCCCGCCATCCCCTGCGCCGGCGCGGTCGTCCGCTACCTGCGCGAGACGCAGGCGCCCGACCACGAGCGCGCCCGCCCCGGCGAGCGCGCCCTCGCGCACCTCAAGCCCCCGCGCCGCGAGCGCGACGGCGCCCACCTGGTCATCGACGCCGTCAGCCTCCGCGCCCTCGAGGTCGAGCAGACCATCCGCGCAGGCAGCGTGCAGGGCTCGCTGCTGGGCGTCTTCAACCAGCACGGCGGCCGGCGCACGCCCATGGGCCGGCGCCTCCTCCGCGACTGGCTGCGCCGCCCCCTCGCCGATCGCGCGCCCATCGAGGCCCGCCAGGCCGGCGTGCGCGCGCTCTGCGACGACCGCGCCCTCGCCGGCGCCGTGCAGGAGCGCACCGAGCAGATCCAGGATGTCGCGCGCATCGCCGGGCGTCTGGCGGTGGGGCGCGCGACGCCGCGCGACATCGTCGCGCTCGGCGCCAGCCTCGCGCAGGTCGAAGGCCTCATCGACGCCCTCGACCAGTGCGCACCGCTCGCCACCGTGCGCGCGCAGCTGGCAGGCGCCGCCGAGCGCGTCCGCCCCCTCGCGCGCACGATCGAGACCACCTGCATCGACCATCCGCCCGCGCACCTGCGCGAGGGCGGCCTTATCCGCGACGGCGTCGACGCCGACCTCGACGAGGCCCGCGCCCTCCGCAGCGACGCGGCCGCGTGGCTCGCCGCCTACCAGCAGCGCCTCAGCGAAGAGCACGACCTCCCCAACCTGAAAGTCGGCTACAACCGCGTCTTCGGCTACTTCATCGAGCTGCCGCGCGCCCAGAGCAAGCGTGCGCCCGACGCCTTCAGCCGGCGCCAGACGCTCAAGAACGCCGAGCGCTACATCACGCCCGAACTCAAGGAGTTCGAGGACAAGGTCACCACCGCCGAGAGCCGCGCGATCGAGCGCGAGCAGGCGATCTTCGCCCAGCTCTGCGCCCGCTGCGCGAAGGAGGCCGACGCCATCGGCGCCTTCGCCGGCGCCGTCGCCGAGCTCGACGCCCTCGCCTGCTTCGCCGAGACCGCGCGCCGCAGAGGCTGGACCGCACCGGCCATCACCGACGAGCCCACCCTCGAGATCCTCGAGGGACGCCACCCGGTCCTCGACGACCTGCTCGGCGACCGCTTCGTGCCAAACGACCTCGCGCTCGGCTGCGCCGACGCCGCCGCGCGACTCGCGCTGATCACCGGCCCCAATATGGCCGGCAAGAGCACCTACATCCGCCAGGCCGCGCTGCTCACGCTGCTCGCCCACACCGGCTCGTTCATCCCCGCCGCGAAGGCGACCATCGGCGTCTGCGACCGCATCTTCACGCGCGTCGGCGCCGACGATGCCCTCCACGCCGGACAATCGACATTCATGGTCGAGATGACCGAGACCGCCACCATCCTCAACAACTGCACGCCGAAGTCCCTCGTCATCCTCGACGAGATCGGCCGCGGCACCAGCACCCTCGACGGCCTCGCCCTCGCCTGGGCCATTGCCGAACGGCTGGCAGGATCGGCCGAGCACGCAGGCCCGCGCACGCTCTTCGCCACGCACTACCACGAGCTCACCGGCCTCGAGGAGACCATACCGTCGTGCGCGCGCAACCTGCATGTGCAGGTGCGCGAGTGGGGTGACGAGATCGTCTTCCTCCACCGCATCGCCCCCGGACGCGCCGACCGCTCCTACGGCGTGCATGTGGCCCGCCTCGCCGGCCTGCCCCACGACACCGTCGCGCGCGCCCGCGACCTCCTCGACACCCTCGCCGTCAGCCACGAGGGCGCGCCGCCGAAGCCCGCCCCGGCGCAGCAGCGCGGCGCCCCGAAGCAGCGCGACCAGATGGCGCTCTTCACCGAGTTCGTTCAGCACCCCGCGATGGACGAACTCAGGCAGATCGACCTCGAACGCCTCACGCCGCTCGAAGCGTTCGATGCGCTGCGAAGATTGCGCGAAATGCTGGACGACTAAAGAGCCCTGTGCGCAAGCACAGGGACACCCGCCCGCACACACCGTGATCAAACGCCTGTCCCCGTGCTCGCGCACGGGGCTCTTTGCCCTCCGTGCCTGCGCTCACCCCTAGCATCCCGCCCACACAGGAGGACCCCCCATGCCCCTCACCAACTACACCACCCTCGGGCGCAGCGGCCTGCGCGTCAGCCCCTTCTGCCTCGGCACGATGACCTTCGGCGAGGAATGGGGATGGGGCTCCACCGTCGAAGACGCGAACGCCATCCTCAACGCCTACCTCTCCCGCGGCGGCAACTTCCTCGACACCGCCAACATGTACACCAAGGGACACTCCGAAGTCGTCATCGGCGACTACTTCGCCCAGCGCCCCGGCCAGCGCGACCGCACGGTCATCGCCACCAAGTTCATGAGCGCCATGCACCTGGGCGACCCCAACTCCGGCGGCGCCGGGCGCAAAGCCATCATGAGCGCCTGCGAGGAATCCCTGCGCCGCCTCCAGACCGACTACATCGACCTCTACTGGCTCCACTTCTGGGATCACCACACCCCCATCGAAGAGACCATGCGCGCCCTCGACGAGCTCGTCGGCTCGGGCAAAGTCCGCTACATCGGCTTCAGCGACACCCCCGCGTGGAAGTGCGCCCAGGCGCAGACGCTCGCGCACCTGAAGGGCTTCGAGCCGCTCATCGCGCTGCAGATCGAATACTCGCTCCTCGAACGCACCGTCGAGGATGAACTCATCCCGATGGCGCGCGAGATGGGCATGGGCGTCACGCCCTGGTCGCCCTTGAAGGGCGGCATCCTCACCGGCAAGTTCACGCGCGACAGCGCGCCGAAGGAAGGCGAGGCCCGGTACGACGAGAGCAGCCAGCACCTGAACGAGCACACCTTCGGCATCGTCGATGAACTCATCGCCATCGCGAAGGAGACCGAGTCGAGCCCGGCGCAGGTCGCCCTCGCCTGGGTGCAGTCCCGCCCCGGCGTCGACTCCACCATCATCGGCGCGCGGACCATGGCGCAGTTCGAGGACAACCTCAAGGCGCTTGACCTCCAACTCACCGAAGCGCACATCACGCGCCTCGACGACGCCTCGCAGCGCCAGCCGATCTTCCCGCAGCGCTTCCTCCCCAATGTCCAGCCCATCTTCCAGGGCGGCACGACGATCAACGGCGAAGCGACCGAAGCCTGGCCCATGGCGCCGCAGAACGACGACGAGCGCTGGTGACGCCGCCGACGGCGTGCCATGGCGAGCGTGCTCACCGTGCAACCTCTCCCCCTGGGGGAGAGGTCGGTTCGCCGAAGGCGAATCGGGTGATGGGTCTCAATCAGTGCGAGCGCAGCGAGCATCCTCCCCCTCCGTCGCTCGACCCCTCCCTTGCCTTCCCCACCCCCCGCGCCAACCATCACCTTCACCCCGAACACCGTGGGCCGCACCCCGGGAGCTCCCATGTCCGACGCATCCACCCAGACCCCCTGCTGGCTCGACGCCGACTTCCTGAAGGCGAAGTTCGACGCCGCGCTCCCCTACGACGAGTACGTCGCCACCGGCAAGCCCGATCAGCAGGAGTCGTGGAAGAAGCTGTACGACCAGGTCAAGCTCACCGACGCCGAGCGCACACTCGTCGGCGGCTTCACGCGCACCATGCACGTCCTCGTCGCCAGCGGCGTGTGGTGCGGCGACTGCGTCGCGCAGTGCCCCATGCTCGCCCGCATCGCCGAGGCCAACCCCGAGCGCATCAAGGTCCGCTTCGTCGACCGCGATGAGCACGCCGACCTCGCCGAGCGCGTCCGCATCAACACCGGCCTGCGCGTCCCCACCGCCATCTTCATGGCCGAGGACTTCGAGTTCTGCGGCCTCCTCGGCGACCGCACGCTCACGCGTTACCGCGCCATCGCCGAGAAGCAGCTCGGCGCCGCGTGCCCCCTCCCCGGCGCGCCCGTGCCCAGCGCCGAACTCGCCGCGACCCTCCACGACTGGGTCAACGAGTTCGAGCGCATCCACCTCATGCTCCGCCTCAGCCCCAGGCTGCGCGAAAAGCACGGCGACTGAACTCACCTGCAACTTTCCCTTGCGGGTATCCCGCGCGACATCGCGCCATGCGCTTTGCAGTCGCTGCGCAATCGCCCCGATCGAGAGTCGAACGCTAGGGGTTGACGCCCCACCCGTGTAGGTTCGGTGTGACACCGAACACCGGCGCCCGTGCGCCCTCGCGCGAGCGCCCCACGGGGAGACTCGCCATGTCGCCGATCGCTCGCTCCGCCACCGGGTTCGCCGCGGCGCTCGTTCTCGCGTCCGGACTCGCCGCGCCGGCGCACGCCGGCTTCACCGACGGTCGCTACGGCGCCGGCTACAACATCAGCGCGCTCGACGGCCTCGACGCCGACGGCAGCGGCATGATCGATAACGGCGAGGTCGCCACCGCGGCGCAGACCGCCTACCTCAACGCCATCATCGCCAACTTCGCCGACGTCACGAACACCACCGAGGCGCTCGCGCGCGCCAAGCGCATCAAGGACGACATCTGCAAGGCCATCGACATGGTCAAGTGTCGCGACGCCGCCATCGGCGCCTGCCTCGAGAAGGCCAAGAAGAACGGCACGCTCTGCATCTCCTTCACCATGCCCGCCAACGTCGCCGGCGTCGCGGCGCACGACGGCAAGACCGCCTGCACCGCCAACGACAAGCTCAAGATCGGCGGGCAGTTCCTGCAGGGCATCACGCGCAAACCCAACGGCGAGCCCTTCCTCTGGGACAACCAGTTCATGGAGCTCATGCTCACGCTCCTCCACGAGGGCAAGCACGCGATCCAGGACTACTCCCCCTCCCCCACGCCCCCCGGCGCCGACGCCTGCAAGATCGAAGCCGCGCGCAACAAGAAGCGCGCCTGCAACGAAGCCGAGATGGCCGGCGCCAATATGGGCGCGCAAGTCTGTGAGCAGGAGTGGATCGCCGAAATCAAAGCGGCGCTCGACGCCCTCAAGGCCACCAATCCCGAAGACCCCGACCCCACGGCGCCGGGGACCTCCGAGGCGACCAAGAAGATCATCGCCGAGATCCGCACCCAGTTCCCCGCCAACGGCGACAAGGCCGCGCGCGACGCCATCATCGACGGCTTGATGGGCTACATCTGCGGCGTCGACGACCGCACCGACCGCATTGTCACCTGCTACGGCTTCGCCAAACTCGCGCTCCAGGCCTTCATCGACTCCAACTACTCCGGCGCCGCCGCCAAGGCCGTCGCCCTCAAGGCCCTGCGCGACTCGCTCAACAACGCGCGCTGGAGCGTCACCATCTCCCGCTACGCGCCGCGCGTCACCCAGTTCTCCAACGGCGGCAGCGGCGACATCGAGCAGTGGGACGAACTCGGCAACCTCACCCTCATCCCCACCGGCATGGGACGCGTCAGCGACATGGAGCTCCTCTTCGGCGACGAGAGCGGCGTGCTCATGGTCACCGGCGGCGACCCCGTCCTCAACACCGGCCAGATCCAGATCTACATCGACAACAACGCCGATGGCGCCTTCCAGCAGACCGAACTCGCCCAGGTCATCGTCGGCCCGCCCGGATTCGGCGCCAACACCGAAATCATCGACATGTCCCTCGTCGGCGCGTCGCCCATCCTCCTCGACCTCGACACCGGCGCCTGCTGGCCGACCTTCGATGTCAACGCCGACGACATCCCCGACAACATCAATCCCCCCGTCTACCAGACGCAGGAAATCCCCCACTTCATCCAGTCCGCCGCGCTCGACCCCGCGATCAACGCCGTCGTCCTCACGCCTTACGAGACCGACGACCGCGCCGCGTGGCTCTTCGACGAGCCGCTCCTGATACTGCCCGGACAGAACTTCGACGGCGATCCATTCAACGACACCGAACTCCTCGTCCCCACCTACGACGCCATCGCCTTCCCGCCGGCCTTCAACGATCCCCCCGCCGACGGCGCCACCACGATGGACCTCGCCGCGCAGCTCGACCCCGCGCCCCCGATCCGCGCCGATGTCTTCTTCGATGTCGTTGTCGTCAATCTCGCCAACACGCCCGTCGAGACCCTCGCCTCCGGCCTCGTCGCAGGCGCCGACCCCTTCGCCGTCGCCCTGTCGCGCCCCGTTGCGCTCGGCGACCGCATCCGCATCGACGACTCCAACGGCAGATCCTCGCATGTGCACACCGTCGCCTGCGACGGCGTCGGCGCCGACATCAACGGCGACGGCGCAGTCAACGGCGCCGACCTCGGACTCCTCCTCGGCGCCTGGGGATCCGCGAGCCCATGCTTCGACCTCACCGGCGACGGCGTCACCGACGGCGCCGACCTCGGACTCCTCCTCGGCGCCTGGAGTTGACCGCGGGCGCCATCAATCCCCGCCTGACTCCGGGAACGACGCTGGCAGCCACGCCGACGCCACCTCCATCGCCACCCGCTCCGCGCCCCGAGGCACGCCACCCAGATTCCCCATCAGCGCAACCGATACACGCTGCGCCGGGAACACCACCAGCGCCGCGCGGCAGCCCTGCTGGCTCCCGCCGTGGTGGTAGATCAACCGCCCCGGGCCATCCGACGCAATACGCCACCCCAGCCCGCACCCCGTCTCCTCGCCCGCGCCGTCGGTCTGCGAGGTGAACACCTCCGCAAACATCGCCTCGCCAAGCCACGCATCGTCGAAGTGCGCCGCGCCGAACCGCGCAAGGTCACGCGGCGTCGCGACAAGCCCGCCCGCCGCAACCTTGTACGCCG
>JBICHM010000031.1:0-4492 GCA_043101835.1 Phycisphaerales bacterium
GCAGCGGCCGGCGCGGGTGCACCGACGTTGGCCTGCGGCGCCGGGGCCTCGGCCGGCGGCGCGTCTTGTGCGCTCGGCGCGTCGGCGCCCTCGGCCTCGGGCGGCTGCACCGAGTTGGCGGCCGGGTCCGTGTCGTGCATCTGCTGAGAGTCGGCGGCGCGCGCGACGCCTCGCGCGTGGATGCCGCCGTCGGTCCGCTTGCCGGGGGCGCCTGCGCAGGCGCCGGTGAGCAGCGCGGCCGCGAACGCGACGCTCGCCGCCAGTGCCCGGTGTTCGTTCATCGCCCCATCTCCCGGAACCCCCGTCCCCGACGCAAGTGTACCTGCGGCGCGCGCCGAGTCTCCCGGGCCATATAGTGTTCCCGCCCTCGCGATGCCTGGCGCCGCCGGAGCCGGGGGGAGAAGGAGTCTCGACATGCGTATTCGCACCGCGATCGCCCTTGTGGCGGCGTCCAGCGCTGTGGTCGGCGTCGCGCTGGCCCAGGACGGAAACCGCGCTGATGTTCCTGCCCCGTACGCCCCGGGCGAGGCGGCCTACAGCGTCGGCTACGACCTCGGCGCCGGCGTTGCAGCCCAGCTCGATGCGGACGGCGTGGACGCTGACCTTGACGAACTCGTCCGGGGATTCACCGATGCGCTTCGCGGCGCCGACCCCGATATCGACCCCGAGCGCATGCGGCGCATTCTCGAGCGTCTGCACAGCGAGGTCGCCGGCAGGCTCGCGGCGGAGCGCATGCGGACGGACCCGGTCTTCCGCGCCCAGGCCGAGGCAAACGCTGCGCACGGCGCCGAGGTGCGTGAACGCTTCAGCAAGCGGGAGCGTGTGGTGACCCTGCCGTCGGGCGTCATGTACGAACCGCTGCGCGTGGGCGACGGCGCCTCGGCCGAGAACGCCGAGACTGTGATCGTCACCTTCGAGACGATGCACGCCGACGGGACGCCGATCGCCGGCGAGCGCGCTGAGGAGATCCGAATCGCGAGCCTGCTCGACGGTGCGCAGGCGCTGGTCCGGCAGATGCGCATCGGCGATCGCTGGTTCATCCTTGTTCCGCCGGAGCGCGCCTACGGGCTCGGCGGGCGTGACCCGGATATCGGCCCCAACGAGACAATCGTCGTCGACATTGAGTTGCTGGGCATCCGCCAATGAGCGCCCGTCGTCGCCGCATCACGCTTGGCGCTCTGGCAGTCGCCGTGTGCGCCGCGGGGGCGATCGCGTTCCAGGAGCGCATCGTCGGCGGCTATGCGCTGGACGCGAACCTCGCGGTCGAGAGCAGCGGGCTGAACGCGCCGGCGTGGCGGATGGGAACACCCGGGCTCGAGCGTGCGCGGTACAGCATCGGCAGCCGCACGAGTCGCGCGGGCGAGCCGCTGGGCAGGCCGACGTACACGACCGTGACGCCCAACCCGTCGTTCGTGCTCGGCTCGGGCGTCGGCGCCACGGTGGTGACGCGCGATCCGCGGACGGGGCAGACCACCTTCCGGGCCGACCCGCTGCGCGTGCCGCAGTACGACGCCCTGCGCGTTCGCGAGACCATTCCGACGTACGGTCGCAGCGGCGTGCGCCCCGCGGGATCCCCCTACCGGGTCGCTCCGCCGACCGCGCCGGTGATGCGGGCGCCGACGACTGCGCGGGCTCGGTCGGGGAACGCGATCTCGAATCGCGCGTACTCGCTGCGGGCGCCGCGCTGAGGCGATTTGCGAGGGCGCGGGCGCCGGGCGAGGGTTACGACTCGTCGCGTTCCGGCGACGCCGCGGCGCTCCAGCGCGCCGCCTCGTCGGCGCGGTCGAGCGCGGCGTAGACCTCGGCGAGGGTCCGGGCTGCCACGATGACGCCCCCGTCCTCCGGCCCGAAGAGCGATTCGAGCACGCGGTGGGCCTCGAGGAGCACGGGCTCGGCCTCGGCATGCCTGCCGAGCGCGACGAGCGTGCGCCCGTAGCCGAGGCCGGAGATGCCGACGCCGATGAAGTCGGGCCCCATCACCTCGCGCGTCGTCTCGACCGCTTCCGCGTAGAGCGGCTCGGCGAGGTCGTACTGCTCGGATTCGTAGTAGAAGCGACCCATGTTGTTCATCGAGACGAGCGTGTCGGGATGCCGATCGCCAAGCACGCGCCGGCTCACCTCGAGATCGTGTCGCAGCAGCGGCTCGGCTTCGTCGTAGCGCCCTGTTCGCCGGTAGGCGACGGCGAGGTTGTTCTCGGCGGTGAGCGTTTCGGCGTGTTCCTCGCCGAACACGCGTCGCGCCACCGGCACGATGCGCTCGCCGATCTCGATCGCCTCATCAAGGCGGTCGAGCTGCGTCAGCAGCCAGACCAGATTTGACTGCGCACCGATCGCGTCGGGATAGTCCTCACCCTTCACAGCGATCAGGCCGTCGATGACGCGCTCCATCAGCGGCTCGGCCTCATCGAAGCGTCCGAGCTCCGCGTGCACGACGGCGCGCATATTGACCACCTCGAGCGTGGGCACACTGATTGCGCCGTCGGTCGCGGTCCGCAGCCGCTCCGCCTCGGCGAGAAGCGCGTCGGCTTCGTCGAGGCGCCCGGCCTCGGCGTGCAGCATCCCGAGCGCCACAACGGTGCCGACGGTTTCGGGGTTGGTGTCGCCGAGCGTCGCGCGTTGCCTGGCCAGTGTTTCTTCGTAGACCGCGAGCGCATCGTCAAAGAGCCCGGCGGCGTGCAGCCCCGCGGCGCGGGACCGCATCGATGCGAGCGTGCGCGCATCAGCGTCGCCGAATGCGCTGCGCCGCAGCGCGAGGGCGCGATCGAAGTGCGTTCCAGCGGCCTGCGGCTCGCCGAGCGCGAGGTAGGTCTGCCCGATGGCGTCGCGCAGGCTCGCCTCGACGCCCGGCTGCGACTCGAACGACCCCGCGACGCGCTTGGCCGCCTCGTCCATCGCTTCGCGCACCGTGACCTCACGCCCCATCTCGCGCGGCGACGCGGCGCCGAGCGTCTCGACGAGGAACGCCGTCACCGCCTCCGCCTCGGCGCGCGATCGCTCGGCGGCGTCGCGCTCTCGGCGCACTTCGAAATACGACGCCGTCGCAAACGCTCCGGAGGCCACGACCGCCAACCCGATCGTCGCGGCGACCGCCACGCCCGCGCGGTGCCGGCGCACGAACTTCGCCGCCTGGTAACGCGCCGACGGCGGCGAGGCGAGGACCGGCTCGTCGTTGAGGTAGCGCTGCAGGTCCATCGCCAGCGCGTTGGCGGTGTCGTAGCGCCTGCGCCGGTCTTTCTCGAGGGCCTTGAGGAGGATCCAGTCGAGTTCGCCGCGCAGGGCCCGGCGCAGGCGCTGGCCGGTCTCGCGCCGGAGGCGCGCGATCTCCTCGACCTGCTCGCCCATCGTCGAGAGGCGTGTGGATGCGCGGGGCGCCTCCTGTGTCGCGACCAGATGCGGGATCGCCGAGCGCCCCGCCTCGCGCAGCGTCTCGGCGTTGACGGGGGTCACGCCGGTGAGCAACTCGAAGAGCACTGCGCCGAGCGAGTAAATGTCGGAGCGGGTGTCGATGTCCTGCACGCTCTCATCGGCCTGCTCCGGCGCCATGTACTGGGGCGTGCCGATGAACTCGCCGCGCGAAGTGTGCATCGTGTGCTCGGTGAGGCTGCCCGCAGTCGCCTTCGCGATGCCGAAGTCGATGACCTTCGGCGCTGGCTTGTCATCGACGAACGACACCAGGATGTTCGAGGGCTTCAGATCGCGATGAATCACGCCCTTCTGGTGCGCGTGCTGCACGGCGGCGCAGATCTCGATGAACAGCGCGATGCGCTCGCGCAGCGAAAGCTGCTGTTTGTCGCAGAACTCGGTGAGCGGGGCGCCCCGGACCAGCTCCATCACGAAAAAGGGGCGGCCGGTGGTGGTTGCGCCGGCGTCGAGCACGCGCGCGATGGCCGGGTGGTCCATCATCGCCAGCGCCTGGCGTTCGGCCTCGAAGCGCGTGATTACCTCACGGGTGTCCATCCCCAGCTTGATGACCTTGATGGCGACCCGGCGGCGCACCGGATGGAGCTGCTCGGCGAGGTACACATCGCCGAACCCGCCCGATCCGAGGCGCTCGAGCACGCGGAACCGCTCGCCGAAGTCGTCCGCCGGACCGACCGCCTCGCCCGGCGCGGCGCCGAGCGTCGCGGCCTCGTCGATCGGATGGTCGTTCCCCTGCTCGTCGGTCATGCGAGGCGGCTCTCCGGTGGTGGTGCGATGAAGATACGAAAAACCGCGTCGAGGTGGAGCGCTCCGCTTCTCGGCGCACATTCCTGAAATCGACCCTCCCCGACGCGGCACAACCGGGCATGAGACGAATCATCCCCGCCGCCGTGCTCCGTCGCCCCCGCCGAACACTCGGCGCGATCATCGCCGTCGCCCTCATCGTGTACGGCGGCGTCTACGCGGCCGTCGCGACGGCCGAGTCACCGACCGACCGCGCCGTCACCACGGCGGACGGACGCACGCTCGCGTACCTTCGCGCCGGCGACGAAGGCGCCGGCCGACGCGTCAT
>JBICHM010000032.1:0-3997 GCA_043101835.1 Phycisphaerales bacterium
CGCCGCTCTTGAAGTCGCCGCCGGGCCGCGCCTTCTTGACCGAGCAGACGACGCGGTCGCCGACGCCGGCGGTCCGGCGGGTGAACCGGCCCTTGGCGGTCGAGCCGCCGAGCACGCGGATCACGTAGGCGACCTTTGCGCCTGAGTTGTCCGCCACTTCGCAGCGTGTTTCCTGCTGAATCATCGCGTACGCGTCCTTCAACTCGCCGGCCGGGGGCCGGTCGTCATTCGCCTCGGGCGCTCTCAACAACGCGCACAAGGCGCCAGCGCTTCGTCTTGCTGTACGGGCGGCTCGGCGCCACCTCGACACGGTCGCCCTTGTGCGAATCGTTCCCCTCGTCGTGGACGTGGAGCACGGTGCGCTTGCGGACGTACTTGCCGTACTTCGGGTGCCGGCTGAGGTAGTTGATCACGACCTTGCGGGTCTTGTCCCGCTTGTCGGACTCCACCACTCCGACACGCACGCCGGAGACCTGTGTCGGGCTGTCAGTCGTTGCGGCCTGGCTCATGCGCTCACCTTCTGGACTCGCGACGTGCGCTCCGTCTGGAGACGCGCGATGTCGCGACGGATCTTCTTGAACTGGCTGACGTCCTCGATCTTCTCGGTCACCGACTGGCTGCGGAGCTCGAAGAGCCTGCGGCTCAGACGGCGCAGCTCGGTCGAGATCTCTTCGTCGTTCAGCTTGTGGACTTCGGCTGCCTTCATGGCGTCGTTCCTTTTCTCAAACGCCGGCGATCAGGCGGTCACCCGACGCTCGACGAACCGGCAGCGAACGGGCATCTTCATCGCGATCCGGACCATCGTCTGCTTGGCGATGTCCTCGGGGACGCCGGCGATCTCGTAGAGCACGGTGCCCGACTTCACGCGCGCGGCCCAGTAATCCGTCTCCGCCTTGCCCTTGCCCATTCACGTCTCGAGCGGCTTCTTCGAGACCGGCTTGTCCGGGAACACCCGGATGACGATCTTGCCCTGACGCTTCAGGAAGTGCTGCGCCGCGATACGGCCCGCCTCGATCTGGCGCGCCGTCAGCCAGCATCCCTCGAGGGCCTGCAGGCCGTACTCGCCCACGACCACGTAGTTGCCCTTCTGGGCGTTCCGCTCGCGACAGCGCCGCATCTCCTTGCGGAACTTGACTCGCTTTGGCATCCGGGGCATTGCTTCGCTCCTGGCGCCCGCTCGACGCGGGACGCGCTCCTATCTGGTGACGAACCGCGAGGGTCCGATCAGCGCCTTCCTCGTGCACGCGGACGAGCGCCGGCGGCCCGGCTCTGGTTCTCGTCCTCTTCATCCGTGTACATGCCCTTGCAGATCCACACCTTCACGCCGATCGAGCCGTAGGTGGTGAACGCCTGGGCGAATCCGTAATCGATGTTGGCCTGCAGTGTCGAGAGCGGCAGCGAGCCGAGACGCGTGTCCAGACGGCGCGTCATCTCGGCGCCGCCCAGACGGCCGCCGATCAGGATGCGCACGCCCTTGGCGCCGTTCTGGATGCAGCCCTCGGCGCGCATCTTCACGACGCGACGGTACGAGGCCCGCTTCTTCAGCTGCTCGGCGATGCCCTCGGCCACGAGCTGCGCGTCGATGTCGGGGTTCTTGATCTCCTGAATGGCGATCGAGACCTTGCGCCCCGTCATGTACTGCAGCTCTTCGGTCAGCCGGTCGACCTCCGCGCCCTTCGGCCCGATGACCAGGCCCGGCCGGGCCGTCTTCACGATGATCTTCAGCTCTTCGCGCGTCCGCTCGATGTGGATGTCGCTCACCGCGGCGAAGGGCGGCGTGCGGTTGAGGCGCTTGTCGAGGAACTGCCGGATGCGGTAGTCCTCGACGAGCAGCTCGCCGTACAGCGCCTTGGGCGCGTACCAGCGGCTCTTGTGCGCCTCGGTGATCCCGACGCGGAATCCGAAGGGGTGCGTCTTCTGTCCCATTAGGCCATCTCCTCCACCCCGACGACCAGGTGGCTGGTGCGCTTCAGGATCTGGTGCGCCCGCCCGCGGTCCTTGGGCTGGAATCGCTTGATCGTCGCGCCCGCATCGACGCGGCTCTCGGCGACGACGAGGCGGGTCGTGTCCGCCTCCGCGCCTTCCGCATCGGCGATCGCGCTGGTGAGCGTCTTCTTCAGGAACTGCGCGGCGCGCTTGTCGCTGAAGGTCAGCAGGTTCATCGCGTCGTCCACACGCTTCCCGCGGATCAGGTCCGCCACGAGACGCGCCTTGCGCGGGCTCGAGCGGACGAAGCGCGACGTGCTGACGAACCGCGCGATGTCCGTCACGCGGCAGTTGAGCGCCTCGGCGATGGCCCGGATGTCTTCGGCGCGGGCTCGCGGGTGGTTGCTCCCGCGCATCCAGCACCGCACGGCGCGCGTCGCGTCGTCGGCCGTCAGGCCGTCGCGGGCAATCGCGCCGCCGAGCGTCTCGGCCGTCGCGCCGGCCTGCGCCATCGCGGTCTTGTGTCTGTCGCTGTTGATATTCACGACGCCGTCTCCATGCCGGCCCTGCGGCCGGCGGCACTCAGCCCTTGATGCCTTCCTTCTTGTTCGTGTGGCCGCGGAAAGTTCGAGTGATGCTGAACTCTCCCAGCTTGTGACCGACCATGTCTTCGGTCACGAACACGTCCAGGAACACGCGCCCGTTGTGCACCTGGAATGTGTGCCCGACGAACTCGGGCACGATGGTGCAGCGGCGCGACCAGGTCTTGATTGGCTCGCGCTTGTTCTGCTGGTTGAGGCGCTCCACCTTGCGGTAGAGGCTCTCCTCCACGAACGGGCCCTTCTTGAGCGATCGTCCCATGGTCTACTTCCTTGCTCAGCGAACCTGCCCGTACCGCTTGCTGTAGCGGCGACGGATGATCAGCTTGCTCGAGGGCTTCTTCTTGTTGCGCGTGCGCCCGCCCTTGGCCGGCGTGCCGGTCGCGCTGACCGGCGGACGGTTCGTCTTCGAACGACCCTCGCCGCCGCCCAGCGGGTGGTCGTTGTGGTTCTTCACCACGCCGCGCGTCTTCGGGCGACGCCCGAGATGGCGGCTCTTGCCGGCCTTGCCGAGGCGACGGTTCTGGTGGTCGGTGTTGCCGACCTGGCCGATCGTCGCGCGGCAGTCGGTCAGCACCTGGCGGATCTCACCCGACGGCAGCACGAGGGTCGCCAGGCGACCCTCCTTGTTCGTCAGGCGGGCGTAGGAGCCGGCCGAGCGGCACATTTGGCCGCCCTTGCCGGGCTGCAGCTCGATGCAGTGCACGTTCAGGCCGGTCGGGATGTTGCGGATCGGCATGCAGTTACCGACCTTCGGCTCGACCGCCTCGTGCCCGGCGACGATCTTCTCGCCGACCTTCAGCCCCACCGGCGCGGGGATGTACCGCTTCACGCCGTCGGTGTACTCCACCAGCGCAATGTGGCAAGAGCGGTTCGGGTCGTACTCGATCGCCGCAACCGTGCCGACGACGCCGTCGCGATCGGCGCGACGGAAATCGATGCGCCGGTACAGGCGCTTGTGGCCGCCGCCGCGACCCTGCACGGTGATCTTGCCGTGGTGATTGCGCCCGGCCTTCTTGTTCAGCGGCTGCGTCAGCGACTTCTCGGGGCGCTTCGCCGTCGTGACCTCGGTGTGGAGGTTGACGGACGCGTTGCGCCTGCCAGCGCTGGTCGGCCTGTAGATGCGGATGGTCATCTGCGAATCCTTCCTCGTGGGACGCCCGGGCTCAGAAGAGCTCGAGCGTGTCCTCCGGGTGCACCTTCACGAGGGCCTTCTTGGTGGTCGGCTCGATGACATAGCCGAAGCGCGTGCGCTTCCGCTTGCCCTTGCGGTTCTGCGTGGCGACCTCAACGACGCGCACGCCGTAGATCTCCGCGACCGCGTTCTTGATCTGCGTCTTGTTCGCCCGCTTGTCCACGAGGAAGGCGTGACGGTTGAACTCCGTCCCGTGAAAGGCGCCCTTCTCGGTGACCAGCGGCTTCTTGATCACGTGCAGCGGGTTCATCAGGCGGCCTCCACGGCGCGGGAGATC
>JBICHM010000033.1:0-13486 GCA_043101835.1 Phycisphaerales bacterium
CAGGGGAGCCCGCAAGTGTACCGGGCCACTTGAGGCTGTCAAGCCGACGGGAATCTTTCCCGCCGGTTGTGGACATCCTGTCCAAAAACCGCGTGTTCTACCGCTGAATTCCGCGTTCGCCGCCTGCGGGCGCCGCCCCCTCGTTCCGGTCGGCGCCGGCGGCGCGATTGGGCGTGGGGCCGGCCTCGGCGAGGCCCTCACCGGGGACGCCGATCGTTGCGTACAAGCCGGCGCCGGCGCTCTGCTCCAAACGCCTGCGGAGGTCGCTGACGAGGTCGTCGGCGGGGCGCCGGGTGGCCAGCTCGCCGCCGGGCTCGCGCACAACGACCCCGAGGGGGCGCTCGCGCCCGGTCTGGACGGCGGCGGGTCGGACATCGAGCAGCAGCGAGCCGGTGGAGGTCAGCAGCGACTGGCTGATGAGCTCCTGGCCGGCCACGAAGGCCGGGCCGCCGCTCTCGGGGCGTTCGATGCGGAAGATGGGCAGTTCGCGCTCGGCGATGTTGATCGACGCCGCGATCGGGTCGCCGATGCGGATGCGCGCCTCGTCGCGTCGCCAGAAGCCGTAGTAGAAGCGGTACACCTCGACGGTGGTGGTCGGGGCGACGACGCCGACGGCCTGGCGCCCGCCCTCGCTGGCGCGCGTCGCGAACCAGTACAGGTCGCGATCGACGGAGACAGGGCTGGTCCAGGCCGACCACTCGCTGGCCAGGACGGGCTCCTCGGCGGCGGCGCGGCTCTCTTCGGCGAGGTTGTTGGCGAAGCCGAAGAGCGGGTTGTTCACAAGCACGCGGAGGCGGTACTCGTAGGTCCTGCCGCCCTCGACTTCGAGGTCGTGGCCCCAGACCGTGAGTTCATCGGCATCGGCGATGCGCGAGGGGAGATCCGGGAGCGCTTCGCCGGCGGCGGTGGCGCGACCGCTGTCGGGGTCGACGCCGAGGCCGGTGAGCTGATCCACGAGGGTCGACTCGCGCTCGCGCAGGTCGGCGAGGCGGGCTTCGATGGCGGCGCGCTGGCGCTGGCGGCGTTCCTGCTCGAGCTGTTCGGGCGAGGGGCCGGCGCTGCCGCCGCCCCGGCCGCCGCCGCCGCCACCGCCGCTGACGCCGCCCTGGGCGAGGACGCCGGCTGCGGGGTCGAAGATGTCGATGGCGCTGCGCGCGCCGCCGCCGAGGGCGTCCTGAGCGCGAGCGATTTCAGCGCGAATGCTCTCGAGTTGGCGGAGGAGTCGGGCGATTTCCGCGGCTTCGTTGTCGCCGTCCTGCGCTTCGGCGGCCGGCGGGGCCCAGGGCTCGCCGGCGATGATGCCCCAGAAGGGCGGCTGGACGATGTCCTTCGCGAACTGGCGGGCGTCGGCGACGATCGCCGGCATGTCGTCAACAGCGAGGCTGTCGGCGACGCGATCGCGCAGGGTGAACCGTCCGGGCGTGGGGCTGACGAGGGCGCCGCCACTGCGGGCGCCGTCGGCCATCACCTCGCGTCGCTCGATCTGGACGTCGAGGATCTCGATGCGTCCGCGCCACCAGGGCTCGGGGATGGCGCGCATGGGGCCGCGCTCGCCGTCGGGGTCACGCCGGAGGGCGTCGAGGAGCGCGGCGGAATCGAAGCGCGCAGCGATGGAGACGGCGCGCAGGTCGTAGGGCTGCTGCGCGGCGACGAAGGTCTCGATCTCGGGTGTCGCGGCGACGACGAGCGGGTCGAGCGCGGCGGCGTGCTCGCCGGCGCGCGCGGTGTCGGGACGGGGCGTCTCGACGGGCGCGACGGCGATGAGGCGATCGACGGGCACATCGGTCGATCCGGCCCCGCCGAGGCCGGCGATGCGCGGGCCGAGGGGTATGGGCAGGGACGCGTCGGGGCCCTGGTAGGTGAGGGCGGTGCGGATCTCGGTGACGGCGTCGGGCGCGGCGGTGGGCACGCGGTTGTCGGCCTCACCCTGCTGCATCTGGGCGAGCTTCTGCTCGGCGATGCGCGCGATCTGGTCGTAGGCCTTGTCGACGGGCACATCCTGCTGGCCGCCGACATCAACGGCGTTGCCGCCGAGCGCGAACTGCCAGACGACGACCGCGCCGAAGACCAGCGTGACGAGGAGGAAGAAGACCTTCTCGACGTGACGCTCGATGATGTTGATGCCCTTGAGCTTCATGGGGTGGCCTCAGTACTGGTCCGCGTCGGTGGTCTCGCCCGTGGGGGCCGGCATGGGGACGCCGAGGGCCTGCTTCACGCCGTCGGGCATGAGGGGCTCCATCCAGGGTCGCAGCCAGAGTGTTTCGATGCGCATCGTGGCGCGGACGACGTGGTCGTCGCCGTAGAAGTAGCCGGCTTCGAGGTCCTGCTTCATGTCGACGGCGCTGAGGTTCAGCGACACGACGGTCATGAGGTTGGTGCTGCTGATGGCCTCGATAAGCTGCGGCAGGCGAGCGCTGGAGACGAGCATCGACACATCGGCGAAACGCGCGTCGTAGAGGCCGTTGGGCTGACCGGGCCAGGAGGTGCGGCCGGTGAGGGAGACCTCGTAGTCGGGCTGGATCGGCGCGGCCGGCGACGGCGCGGGGCCCGCGGCGGCGAAGGACTCGAAGTACCAGGGCAGGACGGCGATTGATTCGATGCGCTTCACGACGCCCTCGGGGACGCGCTGGCGCCAGCCGCTGACGGGATCGGTGTTGGCGGCGAGGACGGCTTGCAGAATGTCCTCGTGAATCCAGTAGCGGTGCTGCATGTCCCAGGCGCGCTCGAGGGAGACGGGCTGGGTGGGGTCCGGCGCTTCGACGTAGGCGAAGACGCCGGGGGAGGCGTAGGCGGTGAGGTCGGCGGCGCGGCGCTTGTAGATGTCGAGGCGCACCTGCGTCATCTGCGCGCGGAGCTGGGCGACTTCATCGGGGGTGAGCTGCTTGTCGGCGCGCGTGGAGACAAGCGAATCGACGCGGCGCTCGTATTCGCGCCGGACCTCGCTTGCGACCTGGTCGTTGGGCAGCGGGGCGCCGGCCTCGGCCTCGTCGATGAGGCGCCGGTGCGCGGGGACCCAGAGCTCGCCCCAGCGCTGGCGCATCGCGAGGGCGTTGCGCTCGGGCTGCGGGAAAAAGCCCTCCATGAGGAGGTCCTTGCCTTCGCTGTTGATGGCGACGGCGGCTTCGACGACTTCGGCGCTGGCCTCCTCGACGCGGTCCATGAAGGCCTTGAGGGCCTGCGTGGTCGCCTCGTTGGGTGCGCGCCGGAAGTCGACGGCGGGGGTCGCGGGGTCGAGCGACTCGGCCGAGTAGTTCACATCGAGGCCCTGGAGCTCGCGCTCGTCGGCGCCGACCTGCGCCTGCACGCGCTCCACGAGCTTCTTGTTCATGCCCATGCTGAAGAAGAGCGCGACGGGCAGCGAGATGATCACGACGGCGACGCAGATCACCACGACGAGGTTCGACTTCACCCAATCAAGCACTGGCTTCATGAGCCGAACTCCTGCGCGGACGCCGCGCCGTCGGCGCCGCCGCTGGGCGACGCGGGGGCTTTCAGCGTGGCCTCAAAGGTGATCGTGTAGCGGTACACCGTCGCCGAGGGCGGGAACCCGGCGGAGACGGTGTCGAGGGGCGCCATCGAGCCGAGGTCGGACCCGATGCTCGTCGAGGCGCCGGAGGAGGATGGCGAGCGGGCCGCGTCGGCGCTGGAGGCGCCGGCGGGGCGCTGGTCGGCAGCGCCGTCAGTGGTCGACGCGCGCGGGGCAGTGCCCTGCTGAATGACGGCCGGCGGGGGCAGTTGATCGGCGGAGGGGACGGTGAAGGTGTAGGGCGCATCCTCGCGCTCGGCGTTGTCGCGGAGCCACTGCAGGATGGTGCTGTCAACGAAGGCGTTGACGCCGGCGTTGGAGGAGTCCACGACGAGCGTGACGGTGAACTTACCGTGGGGCGAGCCGGGGCCGGCGGCCTGCTGCTGGTCGTCGCCGCCACGTCGGCGTCCTCCGCGCGGTTCACGGATGGGGACGGCGCCGCCGCCGCTGCCGCTGCCGCCGGCCATGAGTCCGGCGCTGGAGCGTCCGCCTCCGCCGCCGCCTCGGTCGTCCTGCGGCTGTTGCTGCTGCTGGACCTGCCCGGCCTGCGGGAGGTCGCCCGTACCTCGCGGCTGTGCGCCGGCGGGGGTGACATAGCCGACCTCGAGGCCGGCGAGTTCAAAGAGTCGCCAGTCGCCGGGGGCGATGCGGTCGCGTCCGGCGCCGCCGATGATCTCGGGCTGGGGGTCGGCCGCGGCGAGGGCCTGGCCGACATCCTCGACGAGATAGGCGTAGAGGTCGCGCCGGGTTCCGAGGGACTTGATGTTGGCGGCGGTCGCGCCGGCGGCGGAGGAGCCTTCGATCTCCTGCCACTCGCGCTTGAGTCGGTTGCCGAGGCTCTTGGCCTGGTTGATCTTCTGGGCGGCCTGGCCCTGGCTGGCCTGATCCACGGCGGCGGCGTCCATGACGGGCCGGTAGAAGGAGACGGCGCCGGCGGCGAGGGCGATGCCCGCGGCGGCGGCGAACCAGGGGGTCTTGCGCTTCCACATGGCCTCGCGAACGACCTGCACCGGGATGAGGTTGGCGTCGATGGTCGCGAGCCCAAGCCCTTGCAGGGCAAGGCCGTAGGCCGTGCCGAGGGTGACGGCGGCGGACTGGAACTCCGCGGCCTGCGGACCCTCGACATTGAGCATGTTGAACTGCTCGAGGCGCTTCACCTCGATCTGCAGCTGCTGGCTGAGGAACTTGCGGAGGCCGGGCAGACGGAAGGTGGAGCCGACGCCGATGACCTGCGTGAGCTCGCTCTCGGGGTGGAGCTGGCGGTAGTACTGGAGGGAGCGCTGAACTTCCTGGCCGAAGTCCGCGAAGGCCGGGCGCATCGCCTGGAAGATCTGTCGCTTGTACTTGCTCTGATCGGCCTCGCGCTTGAGCTTCTCGGCCTTGACGTAGTTGAGCTTGAAGGAGGTCTCGACGGCCTCGGTGAAGGCGTGGCCGCCCATGGGAAAGGTGCGGATCCAGACGCGTCCGCCATCGATGACGATGAGGTCGGTGGCGATGGTGCCGACGTCGATGATGACGGTGCCGGGGCTGGTGTTGTCGAGGTGGAGGTCGTAGGCGACGGCGTTGAAGAGGGCGACCGGGCTGAGTGCAAGACAGTCGGGGCGCATGCGGACGTCGGCGCAGAGGTCGAGCTTCTCCATCACACGTTCGCGCGTGACGGCGAAGATGCCGACCTCGACGTCGGGCTCGTCCTCGCTGGCGAAGATCTGGTAGTCCCATTCGACCTCGTCGATGGGGAACGGGATCTGCTGCGCGGCCTCGAACTTGACGATCTCGGGAACCTTCTTGGGCTCGACCGGGGGGAGTTTGGCGAACCGGGCGAAGGAGGCGTGTCCGGGGACGCTGATGGCCACCATCGCTTTGGAGAGGTCGCGCTGGGCGACGAGCTCGCCGATGGCGACGCGCATGGCGTCCTGCTCGTTGACGTCGGGCGCCGAGAGGGGTCGCTTGTGCGGCACGACGAGGAAGTCGGCGACGGTGAGTCGCTCGCCGTCACGAACGAGTTTCAGCGCCTTGAGGGCGCCGGCGCCGAGTTCGATGCCCCAGCAGACATTCGATGAGGCCATGATCGCTCCCGATGGGCCCTGAATCGCGTTTGAACGCGTCGGAGGGCCGATGTTCTGCGGCCGGGCCTCCCCGCCCGCCGCTCCGCCAATCTGCGTCAGACCGGTGTCGCCCCGCCCATGCCATACGCCGGGGTGGGGTGTGGAGTTCCGGCGACCCTCGCCGCCGGACCGCCTGCACGCGTGTCGTCGATCCTGCCCGCCGTCCGTTGCAGGCGCCTGCCGCCGCGCAGCGTCGCGCCGCACGGGAGCCGCGCATTCCAGCAGGGCGGGTGGTCAGTGTCAACGCGACGGGCGGTGTGGGTTGTCACAAGTCGGCTCTGCGACCCCCAATCGGACGCTGGTGGACGTTACCATGCGCGCCCGCGGCCGCGAGTGCCGCACAGTTCATCCGCGATCGCCGTTTCTTCCGGCGCGGTGCACGAGACATGACCCAGGATCAGACGCCGTCCGACGAGCAGCGCGAGGGCACGCCCCCTGCGACGCCGTCCACCCCCACCGAGTCCGGCGCCGGCATGACCGGCGACATGGCCAGGCAGGCCGAGGACGCCATGCGCGCGGCGATGGCCGCGCCGGAGGCGGACGCGAAGCCGGCGGCGCCTGCGCCTTCGGGCGGCGAGCGCCGGCCGGCGATTCGCGGGCCGCGTGTAGTGCAGGGCGGACGCGAGCACCGGACGGGTCGCGTGGTGTCGGTGGGACCGGACGACATCTTCATCGAGTTCGGGCCGAAGGAACTGGGCGTGGCGCCGCGCAACCAGTGGCCGGAGGAAGAGCTTCCGAAGGTCGGCGACGACCTGAAGGTGGTCATCGATCGCTTCGACGCGAACCAGAGCCTGTTCCTGTGCGCGCGCCCCGGCAGTGTGCAGAAGGCCGAGTGGGAGCTGCTCGAGCCCGGGCAGGTCGTCGAGGCCATGTGCACGGGCACGAACAAGGGCGGCCTCGAGATGGAGGTCGCCGGGCACCGCGCCTTCATGCCGGCGAGCAAGATCGACATCCACCATGTGAGCGACATGAAGCCCTTCGTGGGCGAGAAGCTCAAGTGCGTGGTCAGCAAGGTGGACCGCGCCGGACGCGGCAACATCGTCCTCTCGCGGCGCGACATCCTCGCTGAGGAGCGCAAGGGCCAGCGCGAGGCGTTGCAGCAGACGCTCAAGGAAGGCGAGATCCGCGAGGGTGTGGTCCGGAAGATCATGGAGTTCGGCGCGTTCGTCGACCTCGGCGGCGCCGATGGGCTGGTGCACATCTCCGACCTTTCCTACGACCGCGTCCGCAAGGTCGAGGACGTGGTGAAGGAGGGTGAGACGGTCCGGGTGAAGGTGCTGAAGCTCGACTGGGAGAAGGACCGCATCTCGCTGGGCATGAAGCAGGCCCAGGAGGACCCCTTCAAGAGCGCGGCGAGCGAGGTGACCGCCGGCGAGACCGTCAGCGGCAAGGTGACGAAGATCCTCGAGTTCGGCGCGCTTGTTGAGGTCGCGCCGGGCGTCGAGGGGCTTGTGCACATCAGCGAGCTGGCGTGGAAGCGCGTCGCGCGCGTCGAGCATGTCGTGAAGCCCGACGAGATCGTGCAGGTGAAGGTGCTGGATGTCGACACCGACAAGCGGCGCATCAGCCTGTCGATCAAGCAGACGCAGGAGGCCCCGAAGGATGCGCGCGGGCGCGACGCGGGACGCAGCGCCGAAGAGATCCAGAAGGAGACCCCGGCCCTCCGCCGCATGCGCGAGCAGGCGAAGCAGCGCGAGAAGAAGGGCGCCGGCGGCCTCGGCGAGCACGGCTCGCTGGGCGGGCTCGGGCTTGGGGATCTTGGGAAGTTCGTGAAGGACTGAGCGCGTCTCGCGAGGGCGTCCTGTGCGCGAGCACAGGGACGGGCGCACGCTGACAGTGCGGGCGTTCGGGTGTCCCCGAGCCAGCGCTTGGGGCGCCTTGGGTGCGGCCGGCTCGGTTCGCACTACACTCCGCGCTCCATGACGCATGATCCCGTCGAGATTCTGAACGATCGGTTCCTCAGCGCGATGCGCGCGGCCTTCTCCGACCTGCCGGAGGGGGCCGACCCGTTGATCGCGCCGTCACGCAACCCGCAGTTCGGAGATTTCCAGTCGAACGCGGCGATGGGGCTGGCGAAGGCGCTGGGGAAGAAGCCGCGTGAGGTGGCGGGCGCGATCGTCGCGAACCTCGACGTGTCGGACCTCGCCGAGCCGGTGGACGAGGGATCGATCGCCGGGCCGGGGTTCATCAACATCCGGTTGAAGCCCGATGCGCTGGCGTCGCTCGTGAGCGCGATCGATACGCCGGACCTGGGCGTGGCGGCGCCGGCGTCGCCGGAGACGGTGGTCGTCGATCTGTGCGGCGTGAACCTCGCCAAGCAGATGCATGTCGGCCACCTGCGCGCGACGGTGATCGGCGACACGCTCGCGCGCGTCTTCGAGCGCCTCGGGCTGCATGTCCGGCGGCAGAACCACGTCGGCGACTGGGGACTGCCCATCGCGATGGTGTCGCAGGCGCTGAAGGAGCGGATGGACGCCGGGACGATCGACCCGGGCGCGCTGACGCTCGACGACCTGGAGTCGCTGTATCGGCAGGCGCAGCGCGCCTGCGCGCCCGACACGCGCGGGCTGGCGATGGTGGAGCGGTTCGACCTCGGACCGAAGGCGCGAGCGGAGCTGGAGGAGCAGGTGGCGAGCGCCGAGGAGGCGGCGGCCCGGGCGCGGGAGATGCTCGTGCGCCTGCAGGCCGGCGAGGCCGAGGCGGTCGCAATCTGGGAGCGCATCGCGACGGTGACGATGGCCGAGTGCCTGCGCACCTGCGAGCGTCTGCACACCGACATCGATGAGGGCGACTCTGCGGGCGAGTCGTCGTATCGCGACGAGTTGCCGGAGGTGGTCGCGGACCTCGAGCGCCGGGGCGTGGCGGTGGAATCGGACGGCGCGCTGGTCGTGCCGCTCGACGATGTCGGGATCGCCGAGCCGTGCCTCGTGCGGAAGCGCGACGGCGGGTTCCTCTACGCGACGACCGACCTCGCGGCGATCCGGCGGCGCGTGCAGCAGCTGGGGGCCTCGCGCGTGATCTACTGCGTCGATGCGCGCCAGAGCCTGCACTTCCGCCAGGCGTTCGCGGCGGCGCACAAGGCGGGGTACACGAAGCGGTCCGATGGCGTCGTGGCGAGCCTCGAGCACGCGGCCTTCGGCACGGTGCTGGGCGAAGACGGGCGCCCCTTCAAGACGAGATCGGGCGAGAACGTGAAGCTGAGCGCGCTGCTCGACGAGGCAATTGCGCGCGCAGAGACCGCGGTCGGCGAAAAGAACCCGGATCTTCCGGAGGCGGCGCGGAAGACCGTCGCCGAGGCGGTGGGCGTGAGCGCGATCAAGTACGCCGACCTGTCGTCGGATCGGGTGAAGGATTACGTCTTCGCGTTCGACCGAATGCTGGCGTTCGAGGGCGACACGGGGCCGTACCTGCAGTACGCGCTGGTGCGCGTGCGGAGCATCTTTCGGCGCGCGGCGTCGGAGCTGGGCGAGGCGGAGGCGGAAGCGTCGCGCTCGGCCCCCCTGCTGCTGGAGACGCCCGAGGAGAAGACGCTCGCGCTGCTGCTGCTCCGCTACGCGGGCGCGCTCGAGAGCGTGGGCGCGAGCCTCGAGCCGCACCGGCTGTGCAACTACCTGCACGACCTGGCCGGCGCGTTCAGCCAGTTCTTCCAGGCGTGCCCGGTGCTGAAGGCGGAGACGGAGGCGCTTCGCCGCAGCCGCCTGCGCCTGAGCGACCTGACGGGGCGCGTGCTGGAGGATGGGATGACGACGCTGGGGTTGGTGGCGCTGGAGCAGATGTAGGCATTGGACAAGGAGCCCCGCGCGCGAGCTCGGGGACAATCGTCCGACTTCAGCGTGGGCGTGCGGGTGTCCCCGAGCTCGCGCTCGGGGCTCTTTACGGCACCCAGCTCGGCCCCGGGCGCTGGCCGTTGAAGAGCAGGCAGTCGATACGGGTGATGCGCCAAGCGTCGTCGGCGTCCTTCGACCAGTTGAGAAGCCACCACGAGAGGCTGGGGGCGCCGCCTTCGGGGGTGGCGCGGACCTGCACCTGCGTCCTGGCGCGCCGATCGTCGTCGACGGACGCCTGGGTCGTCACCGCGCGCGCTTCGGCCAACGCGAATCGGCCTTCGAGGCGACCGATGGCGTTGAGGATGACCTGCCGCCCGATGCCGGGCACGCGACGGCCGCCCATGAGCAGGTCGACCTCGTCGTCGAGGAGTGCGCTGACGCGCGCGGCGTCGACATCGCCGGTGGCGTCCACGAGTTCGACGGTGCGGGCGCGGACGCGCTCGCGGTCGGTCTCGACCAGGAATCCGGCGAGGGCGGCGCCGGCGGCAAGCGCGAGGACCGCGCCCCCCACCAGCAGGCCGAGCCGGGCCTTCTCCTGTCGGTTGAGGGTGAGGAAGGCGACGACGGCGACGACCGCGAGCGCCCCCCCGATGAGGACCGGCTGCTCGAAGAGGAGGGCCGCGACGCCTCCCCCGCCCTCGATGGATTCCGGCGCCTGGAAGAACGAGGCCTGCGCCAGGGTGGGGGCGAGGGCGGCGCCACCCGGAACAAGGTCCGTTTCGATTACAGGGTTCACCACTGGGCCTCCGATACATCCCCCGAGGGATTCTTCGACGCGCGGCGGCGTGCGGGTCCCCTTTCGACGCGCAGCCGCCCGGTCGGTTCGAGAGTGCGCGCCTGATGAACAGTGTCCAGACCCCGATTCCGACCGATGTCGGCGCCACGCTGCGCGCGAACCTCGAGGCGATCGCGCGTCGGAGCCCCCGCGCGGCCCGGGCCATTCTCGACGCGCAGGCGCACCCGGGCGTCGAATGGGCGGAGACCGATCAGGGGCCGGTGTGCCTTCTGAACGGGCGGGCGCTGGCGAGCCGGCGCCGGCCGGCGGATGAGGCGGAGCGGATCGCCGACGGCGTCGACCCGAAGGAGGCGGGCGTTTTCGCGGTCGTGGGGTTCGGCTCGGGGCATCATGTGCGCGCGATCGCGGCGCGGACGCGCCGGGCGGCGGCGCTGCTGGTCTTCGAGCCGGATGTGGCGCTGCTGCGCGCGGTGCTGGAGCGGGTGGACTGCTCGGCGTGGATCGCGTCGAACGGGGTCTGCTTCCTGACGGACCCGACGGACGGCGGCGCGATCACGCGTGCGCTGGAGGGGGCGGAGCCCCTGGTGGCGCTGGGGCTGAAGATCGTGGAGCACCCGCCGAGCCGCGTGCGACTGGCGGGCGAGGGCGCGCAGTTCGGGCGGACGTTGACGCAGGTGGTGGCCGCGGTTCGCACGGTCGTCGTGACGACGATGGTGCAGACCGAGGTGACGATGCGGAACACGCTGCTGAACCTCGATCGGTATCTGGCGGCGTCGGGCGATCGCGCGGGGGGCGTGGCGGATCTGGCGGGGTTGTGCGCGGGGCGTCCGGCGGTGGTGGTCAGCGCGGGGCCGAGCCTGGCGCGGACGATCGATGCGCTGGCGGCGCCGGGCGTGCGGGATCGGGTGGTGATCATCGCGGTGCAGACGGCGCTGAAGCCGCTGCTGGCGAAGGGGGTGCGTCCGCATTTCGTGACGGCGCTCGACTACCACGAGATCAGTCGGCGGTTCTATGAGGGACTGACGGCGGAGGGCATCGCGGGCGTGACGCTGGTGGCCGAGCCGAAGGTAAACCCGGTCGTGCCCGAATCGTTCCCCGGCCCGGTGCGCTGCCCGGGCGACGACACGCTGGACCTGCTGCTCGGCGCAGATCTCGCCGGCGAGCACGGGACGCTGCCGGCGGGGAGCACGGTGGCGCACCTGGCGTACTACCTGGCGCGTCACCTCGGGTGCGATCCGGTGATCCTGACGGGGCAGGACCTGGGGTTCACGGACGGGCAGTACTACGGCGCCGGTGCGGCGATTCACGACGCGTGGGCGCCGGAGCTAGGGTCGTTCACGACACTCGAGATGTACGAGTGGGAGCGGATCGCGCGCGGGAAGAAGACGCTGCGCCCGATGACGGACCAGCGCGGGCGCCGGATCTACTCCGACGAGCAGATGGCGACCTACCTCGCGCAGTTCGAGCGCGACTTCGGGCGTGATGCGGATCGCGGGCTGCGGACGATCGACGCGACAGAGGGCGGGGTCGCGAAGCGGAACGCCGCGCCGATGGGGTTGGCGGAGGCGATTGCGCAGTTCGCGCCGAGCGATCCGCTGCCGGCGATCCCGACGGCGCCCGCCGGCGCGGCGCCCGAGACGCTTGCGCAGGCGCGAGAGCGTCTCGACGCGGTGCGCCGCGACGCGGGGCGGATCGGCGCGCTGTCGCGCCGCACGGGCGCGCTGCTCGATGATCTTCGCGCGGCCCTCGCGCCGGAGCGGCCGGATGAAAAGAAGGTGAACCGGATCATCGGCGAGGTGCACCGGCTGCGCGACGAGGCGCACGGGCTGGAGCCGGCGTTCTCGCTGGTGCAGCGGTTGAACCAGACGGGGGCGTTCAATCGCAGCCGCACGGATCGGGCGATTGCGCTCGAGGACGATCTCGACGCGCGGGAGAAACAACGCCGGCAGGTGGCGCGCGACGCGGAGAATGTGCGCTGGCTTGCGGACAGCGCCGAGAGTCTGGCGCGGATGCTCGACGGTGCGCGCGCCGCCCTCGATGGCGGGCCGAAGCGCACGCACATCGAGAGTCGGCCGGACGACACATCGCGGCGACCCGCGGCGCGGGAGCGGGCGCGCGTCGGGGCGCTGCTCATCGAGGACCTGGCGACGGACGACGCGTCGCTGCGGGGGACGATCGAACGGGCCGGTCGCGCTGAGCGGATCGACCGGGTTGTCGTGCTGACCTCGGATGAAGCACGTGCCCGCACGCGCCTGGCGGGCATCGACTGCGACATCGTCGCGAGCGATCTGGATGCGGACCTTGCGCGCCTCGAGCGGATTCGCCGGGCGCGCCGGTTCAGCCTTGGCGCGTGGCGGGGCGGGGTCGCGGCGCTGACCTGCTACGACGAGCATTGCGCAGCGCTGCCGAGCGCGGCGGCGCTCGAGCGTCTCGGGCTCGACGCGGGCGTTGTGCTCGGGGCGGACTGGTCGGCCCTTGATCCCGCGCTGCTCGATGCGCTCGTCGAGCGGCACGAGGAGCATCCGGCGCAGCATCGGGTGGTGTTCACGCAGGCGGCGCCGGGGCTGGCGGGGTGCCTGATCGATCGGGGGCTGCTGTTCGACCTCGGCGCGGCGATCGCGACGGGGAATGTTATGGCGACGATCGGCGGGGCGCTGCGGTACATCCCGACAAGCCCTGCGCCGGATCCGATTGCGCGCCCGATCTGTGTGCCGATTGAGACGGCGCTGCGCGATCGTGTTCGTGCATCCGATGCGCCGACGCATCTGGCGCTGGAGTTGACGACGCGCCGGACGGACGCGGGCGGGCTGCGCGGCGCGTGGCTGGGGCTCGACGGGGCGCCCGTCGAGATGGATGCGGCGCGTGGGGTCGAGATCGTGCGCGAGTTCGCGGATCGTGCGCCCGCGGGGTGCGTGACGCTTGCGGGGCGTGGAGATCCGCTGCTGCATCCGGAGGTCGATCGGATCGCGTCGGCGGCGCTCGAGGCGGGGCTGGCGCTGCATGTGCGGACAGATCTTGCGTGCGGCGAGGATGCACCGGAGCGGCTGCTGGCCCTCGGGGCGGATGTCGTGAGCGTGGATCTGTACGCAACCGAGCGCGAGGCGTACGCCGTCGCGACGGGGAGCGCGAACTTCGACGCGATCGTGCGACGGATGGAGCGGCTGTGCCAGGGGCGTGATGTCTCCTGCGGCGTGCCGCGCCCGTGGGTCGTGCCCCGGATCACGCGCTGCGATGCCCTGCTGGAGTCGATCGAAGGCTTCTACGACGGCTGGCTGAACGCGCTGGGGTGCGC
>JBICHM010000034.1:0-28108 GCA_043101835.1 Phycisphaerales bacterium
CTCTTGAGTTCGACGCACACGCCGCCGGCGCCGGCGGGCCGGGGCTCGTAGCGCAGCACGACCTCGCCGAAGTCGGGGTGGCCCGTCTTGGGGCACACGCTCGTGAACTCCTCGGCGATGTGCTCGATGACGAAGGGGCTGTCGGTGGGCGTCGGGAACGCCTCGAGGAGCGACGCGTCAGGCATCGGGCATTGGCTCCGCAGGGTCGGTCGCGGGGCCGGACCGATCGCCCCCGCCGGCCTCAACCGTAGCGCGCCAGCAGGTCGACGACGCGCGGCTGAGCGCGGTTGATCCGTACGCTGCGGCGCAGGGCCTCGATCGCCGCCCGGCGCGTCGCCTCGTCGGTCTGTCCGCCGACCAGCCAGTCGTTGAGCAGGCACACCCCGATGCCGTTGAACGCCGGATAGTGCGTCGAGTCCATCTGCGCCGAGGCGCGGAAGGCGTCGAGCGCATCCTCGTACCGGCCGAGGCGGAAGAGCGCAAACCCCAGACGCTCGTGGGCCTGAGCGCTGGGCTCGATCTCCACCAGCTGCGTCAGCGTGGTGGCCATCTCGCGGTACCGCCCCGCCTTGCCGAGGCTGTCGGCGAGGTTGAGCAGCAGCGGAGCGGTCAGCTCCATCCGCTCCGCGGCCGCCTGGTACTCGGTCACCGCCTCGTCGTGGCGGCCCAGGGCGCTGAGGATCGCGCCGAGGTTCACGCGCGCCGGCCCGTTGGCCGGGTCGAGCGCCACGGCGCGCCGCCCGTAGGGCAGCGCCTGGCGGGCCTCCTCCAGCTGGAGGTAGGCGGTCGCGATGTTCAGGTTGGCCTCGGTGTCGTAGGGCCGGATCTCCAGCGCCCGCAGGTACGCGCGGACCGCCTCGGCGAGCCGATTGAGCACCTGCAGCGTGATCGCGTGGTTGTACTGGGCGTCGAAGTTCTCCGGCTCCTGCGTGGCCGCGTTCCGGTAGGCGATCTCCGCGGCGGGGTAGTCGCCCAGCGTGCGGTAGATGTCGCCCATCTCGAGGTGGGCGGTGGTGAGGGTGGGGTTCTCGCGGATCGCCATCGCCAGCTCGCGCAGGGCGTCTTCGTAGCGCCCTTCTTCGGTGAGCGACTCGGCGAGGACAACGCGCTCCCGCGCCCGCGCCCGCTCCCCCAGCGATCCCGACCCGGTTGCGCAGCCGGACAGCGTGACCGCGCAGGCCAGCGCGGCGGCGGCGCAGGCAAAGGCGCGATCCCGGACTCTCGAACGAAGTGCACTCACAAGGCTTCTCCCGGCAGGCTCAGCATCGGGCGTTCAACGGGCGGCCTTTGACGCGCGCCGGCGACCCGCGCCCTTCGCGCCCGTCTTCGGACCCTTCGACCGGCGCTGGGCCGTCCCGGCGCCCGTTTTCGGACGGGCCTCCCCGTCCCCCTCCCGCAACAACCGGCGGAGGCGCCGGAGGTTCAGCGTATCGAGGGGCGTCCCCGTCTCTGTCTCCCCCTTCGGGGTCTCGAGGATCTTCGGTACGCCCGCCAGGCGCGGGTCGTTCACGATCGCCGCGAACGCCCCGTCGCCCACCTCGCCCTTGCCGATGTGCTCGTGCCGATCGATGCGGCTGCCGACAGCGCCCTTCGAGTCGTTCAGATGCAGCACGCGCACGCGCTCGATGCCCAGCGCCCGGTCGATGTCGTCAAAGAAGGCACGCGCATCGTCCTCGGCCCGGATGTCGTAGCCGGCCGCGAGCGCGTGGCAGGTGTCGATGCAGAAGCCGACGCGGTCGCCGACCTTCTTCCCCGCGTGCTTGAGGATGCTCGCGCGGATCGCCTGCAGCTCCTCGATCGTCCGCCCGAGCGTGCTGCCGCCCCCGGCGGTGTTCTCGAGGCAGAGCACGACCGATCCGTCGGCGTGCATTTCGAAGAGGCGCGCCCACGCGCGCCCGATGCGGTCGATGCCGGCGTCGGCGTCGGAACTCGTGTACGCGCCCGGATGGCTGACAAGGAAGGAGACGCCCAGCCGGTCGGCGCGGGACAGCTCCTCGTCCATCAGCGCGATGGACTTCGCCCACAGGGCGTCATCGGGGCTGGCGAGATTGATCAGGTACGAGTCGTGCGCCACGATCCGCCCGCGCCAGCCGAGGCGGTCGAGGTGGGCCAGCCACTCGTCCGCGGCTTCATCGGCCAGCGGCTTCACCGCCCACTGACGCTGGTTCTTCGTGAAGATCTGCACCGTGTCGAGCCCGAGGCCCTCGGCCTCGACCAGCGCGTTGTGCAGCCCTCCGGCGATCGACAAATGGCTTCCGAACATGCGGGCATGGTAGGGGACGCGGCAATCGCCGCGGTGCACCCCCTCCCGGTAGGATCGCGCCATGCTGGCCCGACTCGGTGAACGGATCTCGGCGTTCTTCCGCGCCACGGCGCCGGATCCCTTCGTCCTCGCCATCCTGCTGACGGCGCTGACCTTCCTGCTCGCTGCGATCTGGGGCGAATATCCCGGCGCGAGCGGGGCGGATCGGCTACGCCTCGTGATCGAGGGGTGGCAGGGGGGGTTCTGGAACCTGCTTGCCTTCGGCATGCAGATGTGCCTGATTCTTGTGACCGGGCATGCGCTGGCGTCGTCGCCTCCGATTGCGCGCCTGCTGCGCGCGATCGCCGGCGGAGCGCGCACGCCGAGGCAGGCGGTGGTGCTCGTGTCGGTGTGCGCGATCGGCTTCGGGCTCATCAACTGGGGTCTGGGGCTGATCGTCGGGGCGATCCTCGCGCGTGACGCGGCGGGCCGGCTGGCGGAGCGCGGCGTCAACCCGCCGCGCAACCTGCTCGCCGCCGCGGGCTACACCGGCATGCTCACCTGGCACGGCGGGCTGTCTGGCTCGGCGCCGCTGGCCGCCGCACAGCCGGAGCAGTTGTCATCGCTGCTCGGCCCCGCGCTCGCCGAGCAGATCGGCGCGCTGCCCGTCTCGGCGACGCTGCTGACGCCCCTGAACTTCGTCGCCACCGGCGGGCTGCTGGTGCTCGCGCCGCTGACGCTCGCGCTGCTCGTGCCCCACAAGATCGATGCGCTGCCCGCCCCCGCGCCACGCGCGGACGCCAGTGCGACCGACGAGCCCGAACCGAGCGCAACGACGCTCCCTGAGCGACTCGAGGGCAGCCCGGTCGTCGCGGCCCTCATCAGCGTGCCCGCGCTGCTCTGGCTCTTCTGGCGGTTCAGCGCCGACGGCGTGGATGCGCTGACGCTCAACACCGCCAACCTCGCCTTCCTCGCGACGGGCCTGCTGCTGCATGGCTCGCCTGTGCGCTACGCGCAGGCGATCGAGGACGGGGCGCGCGGGTGCGCGGGGATCATCCTCCAGTTTCCGCTGTACGCCGGCATCATGGGGGTGATGACCGACAGCGCGCTCGCGGCCGATGTCAGCCGCGCGATGGCGCGAGCCGCCGGCGACAGCGAGGGGGCGCTGGCGAGCATGACCTTCCTGAGCGCAGGCCTCGTGAACCTGTTCGTGCCGGCGGGCGGCGGGCAATGGGCCGTCCAGGGGCCGATCGCGATGCAGGCCGCGATCGACGCCGGCGCGCGCCCCGAGCGTCTCGTGATGGCCGTCGCCTACGGCGATCAGCTGACGAACATGCTCCAGCCCTTCTGGGCGCTGCCCCTGCTGGCGATCACCGGCGCGAAGGCGCGGGACGTCGTCGGCTACACGGCGATCGTGATGGTCGTCGCGGCCGTGTGGCTCGTCGGCTGCCTCGTGCTCGTGTGAGGGCGCGCGGGGTGGGTCCGAGAACGGGCCTGGTCTGGCTGCGCCGCCTGATCGCCAGAATCGGGGGATATTCCGCAGGTTCCCACTCCAGCGTGGGGGGTTCCGGGCCGACGCAGAGGGTGCGTGGAGGCGCTCCGGACCGAATGAGCCATGTCGAATGCTGCGAGCAGTCTTGCCACCCGGACCGTCGCGTCGGACTTCCTGCCTGAGCGGGTCGCGCGTCGGCTGACCGACGACCGTCTCGTTGAAGTGCTGCTGGTCCTGTACTTCCCGCTGATGATCGCGGCCCGGTGGTACGCCTCCGACGACCCCAGCCCGTGGGTGGGGCTGCTGGAGGCGACGATCACGGCGGTCGCGTGGTTCTGCGCCGCGTGGACGCTCGGCTGGGTGGTCTGGCGCGTGAGCGGCGGGCGCGGGCGCGTGGGGCAGATGCTCTTCGGCGTGTCGCTGGTGGCGCTCGTCTCCAGCAGCATGGCGATGGCGGCGCTGCAGCGCACGCGCGCCGAGGCGGAGGCCGACACGCGTTTCCGTGAGGCGGGGCTGGCGTTCCTCGACACGCTCGAATCGGCGATCGACGACCGCGATGTGGCGCTCGGCGAGGCCGATGCGATGCGATCCTTCGCCGGCGCGATGGAGCGGTACGCGCTGCGCCTCGAGGGCGTGGAGCGGGGGCGGGCCCTCGCCGGCGCCGCGGTGCTGCGCGAGCAGGCGCCCCTGACCGACGACTTCAACAAGGCCGGCAAGGCGTTCGTGGACGCCGGCGGGCTCCACCCGGCCAGCCTCGAGACCGAAGCCGCGCTCGACCAGCGCCTCGCGCTCGCCTGGACCTTCGCCGACACCACCGAGCGCATCGGCGCCATGCAGGCCCGGCGCGCGGACCGCTTCACGGAGCTCGCGGCGCTCTACGGCGTCGAGGTGGGCCAGCTCGCCGAGGCGCGCGTGTGGTTCGACCGCGTCTTCGCGGCCCGCGAGAACGAGGAGCTGCTCGCCCTCGAGCGTCAGGTCGCCGACGCGGCGGTCGGCATCCTCCGCCTCCTGCGCGACGAGTGGGGGCGCTGGCGCTACGACCGCACCGAGCGTCGTCTGGTTTTCGATCGCGAGGCGACGGAGAACCGGTATGTCGCCCTCTATGTCACGCTGACGCAGGCCGAGACGCAGAAGCGGTCGCTCCAGCGCCGCCTGCTCGACGAGAACCGGCGCCGCCTCGCCGAGCCGAAGCCGGCGGAGGCGGTCGCGGCAATCGCCGAGGCCGACGGCTGACGATCGGGCCCTGATTCCGCCCCGCCGGCGAACCCGCGGGCGCGGAAGGTCCTATAGATTCCTCGGGAACGCGGCCTGACGCCGCGCCTCGGGGAGCAGGGCGATGGCGTCGATCGTGATGTACTTCCAGGTGCACCAGCCTTTCCGGCTGCGGCGCTACACCGTCTTCGACGACGACCCCTTCTACTTCGACAACCGCGAGAACGAGAAGATCCTCCGCAAGGTGGCGGACAAGTGCTATCGCCCCACCACGCAGCTGCTGCTCGACCTCGTCGAGCGCCACGAGGGGCGGTTCCGCTTCTCGTACTCCATCACCGGCGTCGCCCTCGAGCAGATGGAGCAATGGGCGCCGGATGTGATCGAGCTCTTCCAGCGTCTCGCGGCGACGGGGTGCGTCGAGTTCCTCGGCGAGACGCACCACCACTCGCTGTCGTTCCTCTATTCGCGTGAGGAGTTCGTCGCGCAGGTGCGCAAGCACGCCGCGACCTGCGAGCGCCTCTTCGGCCAGACGCCCAAGGTCTTCCGCAACACGGAGCTGATCTACACCAACGACCTCGGCCACTTCGTGAGCCAGATCGCCGGCCCTGACGGGCGCCCGATGTACCAGGGCATGCTCTGCGAGGGCGTGGACGGCCTGCTCTCGGGGCGAAGCCCGAACTATGTCTACAAGCCGCCGCACACCGGCGCCGGTCGCCACGGCGGGCCCTTCGCGCTGCTCCTGAAGAACTATCGCCTGAGCGACGACATCGCGTTCCGCTTCGGCAACCGGGGGTGGAGCGAGTGGCCGCTGACGGCGGAGAAGTTCGCCGGTTGGGTGAACCAGATCAACGGCGACGGCTACCTCTGCAACCTCTTCATGGACTACGAGACCTTCGGCGAGCACCAGTGGCAGGAGACGGGGATCTTCGACTTCCTCGACGCCATGCCGGCGCAGGTCTTCGATGTGAACCCCGGGCACAACCACTTCAACACGCCCAGCGAGGCGATCGAGCAGTTCCCGCCGGTCGGCGTCTACGACGCGCCGCACATGACCAGCTGGGCCGACACCGAGCGCGACCTCTCGGCGTGGCTGGGCAACCCGATGCAGAGCAACGCGCTGCAGGAGGCCTTCCGCCTCGAAGGCCCGATCAAGCGCGCCCTGCGCGAGGCCGAGGCCTCCGGCGAGGCGGTGCGCATCGGCGAGGCGCGCCACCTGCTCGAGGACTGGCGCAAGCTGACCACCAGCGACCACTTCTACTACATGTGCACCAAGTACTTCGCGGACGGCGATGTGCACAAGTACTTCAACCCGTACGACTCGCCGTACGACTCGTACATCAACTTCATGACTGTGCTCGATCATGTGCGCACGCGGATCCGGGCGCTCGCCGAGCCGGCGCCGGCCGGCGCGCCGGTCTGAGCGAGCCGATTCTCACGGAGTTCCGATGGCTGCATCTCTCGCCGACCAGTTCCGGCGCATGTGCGCGCACGACATCGCCGCGACCGTGCGCATGCTCGGCGCGCTCCACGGTCTGGGCGAGGACGCCCCGCAGCGCGCGATCGACAAGATGGCCCACCAGGTGCTGACGATCGAGCTGTGGCTGCACCGCATGGGCGCCTTCCCGGAGAAGCCGGGCGACATCTTCCCCGAGGGCGCCGGCCTGCACGCGATCGCCCAGCACGCGGAGCTCGCCGGGCGCGCGTGGACCTCGTTCCTCGAGACGCTCACCGACGATGCGTGCGACCGCGAGTTCGAGTTCGTCTCGACGGAAGGCAAGCCGGGGCGACTGCGCATCGCCGATGCGCTCACCCACATGAGTCTGCACGGCCAGTACCACCGCGGCCAGGTCGCAACGCTGCTGAAGGACCACCTGCCGAAGCCGCTGGCGACGGATTACGCGTACTACGCGCGCGGGGATTGGTGAGGCGCGAGGAACTCGCCGCCACTACCATTCCCGCATGACCACCACCGCCGATCGACTGCGTGACCTCGTCGCCGACTGCGCCCCGCACGCCGTGGGGATCCGGCACGATCTGCACGCGCACCCCGAACTGATGTACGAGGAGGAGCGCACCAGCCGCGTGGTGCGCGAGGAGCTCGCGCGCCTCGGCGTCGAGCATCTCGGGGGCCTCGCCGGGGGCACCGGCGTGCTTGCGCACCTGCCGGCGACGACGCCCGACGGCGCGAAGAAGCCCAGCGTCGCGCTGCGGGCCGATATGGACGCGCTGCCCATCCTCGAGCGCACCGGAGTCGCGTACTCCTCGACGACCGACGGCGTCATGCACGCCTGCGGGCACGACGGGCACACGGCGACGCTGCTGTGCGCCGCGGCGGCGCTCGCGAAAGTCGAGCACCGGCCGAACCCGGTCACATTCCTCTTCCAGCCCGCCGAGGAAGGCGGCGCCGGGGGCGAGCGCATGTGCGCCGACGGCGCCCTCGACGGCTCGCGCCTCGGCACACGCGTCGGGCGCGTCTTCGGCCTCCACGGGTGGCCCAGCCTCGAGATCGGGCATGTCTCGACGAAGCCCGGCCCGCTGCTCGCGGCGACGGACGACTTCGCCGCGCGCATCTCCGGCCACCAGGCCCACGCCGCGATGCCCCATACGGGCGTCGACCCCATCGTCGCCGGTGCGCACATCGTCAGCGCCCTGCAGACGATTGCCTCGCGCACCGTCGACCCACTCGACTCGGTCGTCTGCACCGTGGGGCGCTTCGAGGGCGGGAGCGCGAACAATGTGATCCCCGAATCGGTGGAGATCGCCGGAACGATCCGCTCGCTGCGCGCCGAGACGCGCGCGACGGCGGAGCGCCGCTTCCGTGAGATCGTCGAACTGACGGCGAAGGCCCACGGCTGCCGCGTGGAGATCGACTGGAAGACCGGCTACCCCGTCACCGACAACCACCCGGAGGCGACGGCGTTCTTCGAGCGCATCGCGCGCGACACGCTCGGCGCCGCGCGCCTGGAGCGGACGCCGGATCCCTTCATGGGGGGCGAGGACTTCGCCTTCTACGGCGCCGTGGCCCCGGCGTGCTTCTTCCTGCTGGGCCTCCAGCGCCCCGGCGACGCCAGCCCCGCGATGCTGCACACGCCGGACTTCGACTTCAACGACGATGCGCTGCCCATCGGGGCGGAGCTCTTCTGCCGGCTCGCGCTCGCGGAGTGAGCGGGGGCGACGGCTCCTACGATCTTCGCGTGGCCGACGAATCGTCTCCTGACGCCAACCTGAAGGGCCCCGACCGCCCCGATGCGCCCGCGCCCCCCTGGGGCGCGGAGTCGCGCGAGGAGCGGCTTGCGCGCCTGCTCGTGAAGGCCCGCCACCTGCCGAAGTCGCCCGGCGTCTACCTGATGAAGGACCACAAGGGCGTGGTCGTCTACATCGGGAAGGCGGTGCGTCTGGCGGACCGCGTGGCGTCGTACTTCCAGAAGTCCGCCGACCTCGGGCCGAAGAAGGGCGGGCTGCTGGAGGTCGTGCACGACTTCGAGATCGTCGAGTGCGAGACGGAGTGGGAGGCGCTGCTCGCCGAGGCGCGGCTCATCAAGGACACGCGCCCGCGCTTCAACGAGCGCCTCACCGACGACAAGACCTTCCCCTACCTCGCGGTGACGATGCGCGACGACTTCCCCGGCGTCTTCGTGACGCGCAGTCCGGCGGACCCGGTCTTCAAAGGCGCGAAGATCTACGGGCCGTTTGCGAGCGCGGGGGCGCTGCGCGAGGCGGTGCAGGTGCTGCAGCGCGTCTTCAAGTACCGCACCTGCACGCTGGAGATCACCGAAGGCGACCCGAAGAACCGCTACTTCCGCCCATGCCTGCTGCACGCGATCGGGCAGTGCACCGCGCCGTGCGCCGATCGGATTACGAAGGACGCCTACCGGCGCGACATCGACCACTTCGTGCGCTTCCTCGGCAGCAAGCGCAGCGTGGTGCTGCGGGAGCTGAAGGCGGAGATGGCCGAAGCCGCGGCGGAGCTGCAGTACGAACGCGCGGCGAGCCTGCGCGACCAGATCCGCGCCATCGAGAAGCTCGACGACCGCGCGAGCGTGAAGGACGGCTGGCAGCCGGAGACGGAGATCGCGCACATCGACCCGAAGAAGGCGCTGGCGAGCCTGCAGCGCACGCTCGGGCTCGACGGGCCGATTCGCTGCGTCGAGGGCATCGACATCGCGCACCTGATGGGCGGCGAGACGGTGGGCAGCAAGGTGTCGTTCATCGACGGGCGGCCCTTCAAGGATGGCTACCGGCGGTACCGGGTGAAGACGGTGGCGAACGACGACTACGCCGCGATCCGCGAGGTGGTGAGCCGGCGCTATCGCGACGCCGGTGCAGGGCACGAGCTGTACCCGGAGGTGATCCTCATCGACGGCGGGCTGGGGCAGCTGCACGCGGCCCTCGAGGCCTTCCACACGCTGGAAGCGCAGCCGCCGATGGTGATCTCGCTGGCGAAGAAGGAAGAGCTGATCTACACGCAGGAGCGCTCGGCGCCGATCCGGCTCGGGCGCGAGAACCCGGGCCTGCGCCTCTGCCAGGCGGTGCGTGACGAGGCCCACCGCTTCGCGCAGCACTACCACCACATCCTGCGCCGGAAGAAGACGCTCGGGGAGTGAGCGGGCGCGGGATTCCCGGACCTCTCGGGGAGAACCACGGGTCGTTCCGTGCGCTTGCGCCGAAGGCGCGGGGGTGATCGGTCGATACCAGTTTGTCGCCGCGCATGGCAGCGGGGCGGTTCCCGGAGGAGGTCCAGGTCCGCATGCTGCGAGCGCCGATCCAGCGAGCCGTGCCGGGCATGACGCTCGCGCTCCCGCTGCGCCACCCGGGCCGACCGGACCGGGTGCTGCTGAAGGCGGGGTTTGAGCTCGACGAGGCGACGATCGAGAAGCTGCGCGCTCTGGGCACGCCGGAGTTGTGGGTGCGATTCCCCGGGGTGGACTTCATCGCGCGCCACATCAACCCCGAGGTGATGCGTCTTCAGGCGGAACTGACGCGCTCGATGGGCAACGCGATCGAGACCGTCGGCCAGGGCAGCGGGTCGCCGGTGCGCTACGCCGACTTCGAGGCGACGATGCGCCGCCTGCTGCACGAGCTGGCCACGAGCCCGCAGACGGGCGTGCTGATGGGCGACATCTGCTGCGACGACAGCGTCGTGCTGCAGCACTCGATGAACGTGTCGCTGCTGAGTCTGCTCATCGGGCTGCGCCTCGAGGCCTACCTGGTGCGCGAGCGCCGGCGCCTGACGCCGCCGCGCGCCAAGGACGTCGTGAACCTCGGGCTCGGCGCGCTCTTCCACGACATCGGCCTCTTGCGCATCGACCCCGACGCCCTCGAGACATGGAAGCGCACCGGCGAGGAATCGGCCGAGTGGCGCCGCCACGCCGTGCTGGGCTACAAGCAGGTGCGCGACCAGATCGACCCGACCGCCGCGGTTGTCGTGCTCCAGCACCACCAGGCGTGGGACGGCTCCGGATTCCCCAAGCGACGATCCCCGAACGGCGCGCTCGTGCCGGTCGCGGGGTCGCGCATCCACGTGTACTCGCGCATCGTCGCGGCGGCGGACGCCTACGACCGACTGCGCCATCCGGTCACGGGCGGCGCCAGCCTGCCACGCGTTCGCGCCCTGCGGATGATGCTCGACGAAGACATCCGGCGGCGCATCGACCCCATGGTCTTCAAGGGGCTGCTCGCTGTGGCGCCCCCGTACCCGCCAGGCATGCTGCTGGGGCTGAACACGGGCGAGAAAGCGGTCGTCGCCGGCTGGAGCCCGGTCGAGCCGTGCCGCCCGAGCGTGCGCATCATCGGCGACCTCGACGCGGCGGTGCGCGCCGATGAGTTCCACGGCCCGCTCGTCGATCTGCGCGAGCGAGAAGACCTATGGATCGTCGAGGCAGAGGGCGAGGTCGTGGAGGCCGACAACTTCACGGCGGCGGAGGCGGGGGACATCGACCTCGACGCCGCGGAACGCGCGCTCTTCAACGCCGCCCCGGCGGACGATGCGCCCGACGACGCGTCGATCGACGAGATCGAGGCGGACGCCTTCGCCTGGGACGAGGCCGCCTGAGGACCCGTCGAACCGCCAATGAGAACGCCGCCGACCCGGGCGAATCCGGATCGGCGGCGGCGTGGTCGTCTGGTTGTGCCGAGGGTCACTCGGCGGCGGACGAGGCCGGCGTCGCGGCGGCGCTCGAGGGGCCGCCGGAGGACGAGCCGCCCTGGCCGGCGTCGTCGGGGATCTTGCCGTCGGGGAACTGCTGGCGGAGGCGCGTTTTCATCGCCTCGGGCAGTTCGAGGTCATCGATGTTCTTGCCGGCGTTGTCGCGGAGCCAGCCCTGCACGTCGAAGCCGCCGCGCTGCCCGCCCTGCTGGCGGGCGCCCTGGGGCTGACTCGCGGCGACGACGCGCGCCTGCTCGGCCTGCTCGTCCTCGGGAACGGCGACCGCCGCGAGGGCTTCCTCACTGAAGGGCTGATCAAGAATCTCGCCAGCCTGCGGCTCGCGAAGGAGGATCCGCTCGCCGCCCTCGAGGCCGGCGATGACCTCCGCCTGCGTGCTGGAGCGACGGCCGATGCGCACCGGAGTGCGGAGGAATCGCTCGCCGCGCTTCGCGTAGACGTACGAGATGCGCCCCTCGCGGAAGACGGACTGCACCGGAACGGTGAGGACGTCCTCCACGCGACCAAGGCGGATCTCGGCGTCGGCGCGCATAGAGGGCTTCAGTTCGCGATTCGTGTTGTCGCCCTCGAGGGCGATCTTCACGGTGTACTCACGCAGGTTGGGGTCGCGCCACCCGCCGCTGGCGGCGAGCACGCTGATGCTGTCAACCGTGCCGGAGAGCACGCGGTTCTGCAGCGCATCGACCTTCACGGTGGCGGCCTGGCCGGCCTGCACGCGACCGGCGTTGCTCTCGTGCACCTTCACCGAGGCGACCATGCGGCTGGTGTCGGGCAGGATGATGAGCAGTTCGTTGGGGCGGACATTGCGCCCGATCTGCAGGGGGCCGTCGCCGCCCATCATGGAGCGGCCGCGCTCATCGCCGACGCTCGTGGCGTAGACCACGAGGCCGTCGGTGGGGGCGTACATCTTGGTGTAGGTGAGCTGGCGCTGCTCCTCGGCGAGGCGCTCCTCGTGGATGGCCAACTGGCGGCGCTTGTTGGTGAGGTCCGCCTCCTTGCTGGCGAGGCGGCTGTTGTTCTGCTGCTTGACGCGATCGAGCTCGGCGTCAGCCTCGTTCACATCGCTGGTCAGGCGCTTCTGGGTCTGGACGTACTCGTACTCCTCGAAGACCTCCTTCGAGAGGCGGGCGCGCTTCACCTCGGCCTGCGCCTCGATGTAGCGGATCTCGTCTTCCTTGAGCTTGTCCTTGGACTCGAACCCGCGATCGAAGAGGTCCTTCGTCTGGCGGTACTGCTCGTCGTAAAGCTCGAGGTTGCGGTCGGCCTTCTCGATGGCGAGGTCGAGCTCCTGGCGGCGCTTGACGAGGTCGCCCTCTTCCCACTTCTTCAGCTCGATCTGGGCGAGTTCGAGCTTGAGCAGCGCCTGGCGGAGCGCGGCGTCGTTCTCGTTCTTCTGGATCTCGAGGGCGTTCTCGGCGACGACCAGCTCGCTGCGCGAACTCTCGACGCGGAGGGTGTCCTCCTCGATCTCGTTCTGAATCTCGTCGGCGTTCAGCTCGATGAGCAGGTCGCCTTCCTTCACGCGCGTGCCCTCGGCGACCACGTAGGTGATCAGGCCCTGGCGCTCGAGGCGGCTGCGGATCTCGGTCTGCTTCTGCGCCTCGAGCTCGCCGCTGGCGATCACGGAGATGTCGAAGGTGGTCGGCTCAACGACATGGAGGTCGGCGCTGACGGTCGCGGCCTCGTCGCCGCCGCGCTGGCTGAGCATGTAGCCGCCGACGGCCACGCCCACCAGCACGACGACCACGACGACGGTCAGGCTGGTGGCGCCGGCGCGCCGGAAGGCGCGTCGCGGGGTGGTGGTGCGGTCGAGCAGTTCGGAACGGTCGAGCATCGCGGACTCCGAGAGTGTGCGGGCGCGGCGGTGGAGCGAATCGGCGTTCGGCCGGGCGTTGGGGCGGGCACAACGCGGACGGAGCGCCGGGGCCCACCATTGAAACCGGCGCATGGCGGCGCGGTTCCCACGCCACCCTCGCATTTACCGGATCGTCCGCCGGGAGTCGGCGGATGCATCCCCGTGCCCAACGAACAAGTGTAGGGAGCTATTTCAGGGCGTTCCCGGACCATTTGCGGGCTGATCCGCGCCTGCGGCCTCCGGGTCAGGCATCCCCGGAAGAGGCTGGAAACGGCCGTTCGGCTGCACGCGCATCTGGCCTGTGGCCAGCAGGTACTCGAGGATCGCCGAGCGGAGGGCCTGAATCGACCGGTCGCGGTCGTTCTCGGCCTGCAGCAGGTCGTCCTCGGCCTGGGTGATGTCGAAGGGGTCGCCTTCCTTGAGCTTCAACTCCTCAATGAGGAGTTCGTTGTCCTGCACGCGTCGCTCGGCGAGCAGAATGCTGAACCGCTGCTGATCGATGTTCCGCCTCGCGGCCCGGGCGTCGAGGACCACGTTGTCGCGCGCCACCTCGTAGTTGCGCTGCTGGCGCTGGAGGCCGATAATCGAGCTCCGCAGGTTGAGTCGCTCAATCTCCCGGTCGAGCGGGAGGCCGAATGTCACGCTGGCGCCGTAGACGGTGTCGTCGAACTCGAAGGCGATGCCCGGCTCGTCCTCGTTGGGGTCGGTGCCGGTGCTGATGTCGGCGGCGAGGTCGAGATCGGGCAGGAGGTTGTTGCGGGCGTTGGCGACGCGTCGGCGCGAGTCCTGCACCCGATCGCGCGTGTTCTGGAGGTCGAGCCGGTACTGGAGGGCGATCTGGGCGGCCTCGGTCGGGCTGGCCGCGGGCTCGGGAACCTCGATCGTCAGCGGCTCGATGATGACGGCCGTCTCGACCGGCAGGCCGAGCCGGATCTTGAACCGGTCGAGCGAGATGATGTACCGCTCGCGCAGGTTGATCAGGGTGCTGCGGGCGCTGAGCACCGACTGCTGGAATCGGCGCTGGTCGGCGGCGGGTCGCTTGCCGGCCTCCACCTGGGCGCGCGTCCGCTCGGACGACTGCTCGAGGCTGGCCAGCGACCGCTCCTGGTTGCGGATGCTCGCCAGCTGGTTGGAGAGGTCGAAATAGTCGTTGGCGATGTCGACGAGGAACGAGCGCCGGAAGCGTTCGAAGTCGCGAGCTGCGTAGACCAGATCGCGTTCGGCCTGGATCAGGTCCTCGCGCGCCACGAGGCCGGCCCCCCGCAGCAGGGGGATGTTGCCCTCAAGGATGAGGACGGAGGACTGCACATAGTCGTCGGTCGCCGCGGCGCGGAGCTGTTCGGTGGCCGAAACGACCCATCGCGCCTCGATCTCGCCACCGTAGGGCAGGCGCTTGGTGGCGCGGAGTTCGTTGATGATCGACAGGGGGGTGTCGATGGAGGAGTCGAACCCGCCGTTGATGCCGACGGTGGTGTCGTTGAAGAAGCGCGGGTCCCAGAGGTGGCGCTCGATGAGGAGGCGGATGGCAGCGAGGATGTACTCCTCTTCCTCATTGATGTACTCGCGGGCGCTGGTCTGCGCGAGGCGGAAGGACTCGGGCAGGTCGAGACGCAGCGCGCCCTCGGGGTTGATGTCGGCGTAGGCGTCGAGCGCGGCGCCGACATCGCGGTCGGGCGGCGCGGATTCGAACTCCAGCCCCGAAGCAGGGGGGTTCCGTGTCTCGGGGTCGATCACCGAGTCATCGGGGCGGCGTGTGAACCCGTCCTCGCTGAACGAGTAGGCCGGAGGAACCGTGCCGCCGTCGAGGCGCGCGGACTCCTGCTCGAGCATCGAGTTGATGCGCCGATCGATGGCGGACATGCCCGAGCACCCGGCGACGAGACCGGCGATGGTGAGGGCGAATCCGGTGAGCGGAACGCGCGGCGCGCGCAGGCGACGGCGCGGCGGGGCCGGCGTCGTGCGCGGCGCGCCCGGGGGCGTGCGCGTGGCGATCGGGTGTACCTCCTCAAGCATGCGGGGCGAGTCTACCGCCACCCTCGCGCCCGCGTTGCGGGGTGTCTGCGAGGGGCCTACGCTTCCCTTCGCCCCGAAACAAGGCATTTCCGCTTCGTCGCGCGGGCCGGAGCCTGCGTGCGCGAGCGGCCGGGCTCTCTTCTCTATGGCAACAATTACCTTCGACGCGCAGACCTTCTCCATCGACGGACGCCGCCGGTTCCTGGTCAGCGGCCTGCTCGACCCGTCGCGCATCCCCAGCGCACTCTGGGCTGACCGTCTGCGCGCTGCGCGCCAGGCGGGGCTCAACTGCATCGGTGTGCCGGTGGTCTGGAGCCGGCACGAGCCGGCGCCGGGCCGGTTCGACTTCGAGGGGGAACGCGACATCGCGTCGTTCATTCGACTGATCGGTGAACTCGGGATGCACTGCATTCTGCGTCCCGGCCCGTTTATCGGCGCCGGGCACGATCGGGGCGGGCTGCCGGCCTGGCTCATCGAGAGCCCCGAGATGACGCTCCGCTCCAATGCGCAGCCGTTTCTCGAGGCGTGCGCGCGGTATCTCTCGGCCGTCTGCGACCAGGTGCGCGATCTGCAGGCCACGGCGTCGAAGCCTGGGCCGATTCTGCTTGTTCAGTGCGAGCATCGGTGGTTCTGCGGCGACGAGGAGGTCGGGCAGGCCTATCTCGGCGAGATCACGCGTTACCTGCGCGAGAGCGGCATCCGCACGCCGCTGGTGTCATCGAACAACCTCTACCAGTCGGTGGAGGGGCAGGTGGACGCGTGGAACGGCTACGAAGGTCTGTTCGGCGTGCTTCGTCAGCTGCGCGCCGTCCGCGCTGATCAGCCTCGCCTGGTCGTTGACTTCGAACTGGGCCGCCCCGGCGTGTGGGGAGCGACCGCCGATGGACAGCCGGGGCCCGATGAGGTCACGCATCAACTGGCGCAGGTGCTCGCCGCCGGCGGGCAGTTCCAGGTCGGTCCGTTCTGCGCAGGCACACGATTCGGCTTCGACGCGGGACGTCTTCCCTTTGTGCAGGGCGGGTTCCTGACGACCGGCGGCGGCGACGGCGCGCCGCTGGGCGAGCTCGGCGAGCGCGGCCCGAACTACGACGCTGTGAAGCGCATCAGCACGTTCGCCTCCTCGTTCGCGCGCGTCTTCGGCGGGCTCGACGCGTCGCACCAGCCGATCACGGGCGATCCCGGCGCCGGCGCGAGCGTCGTCCATTGCAAGGGCGGCCAGGGGTCGGTCGTGTTCGTCTTCCGCGATCCCGCGGCGAAGGGCCGGGAGCTGCAGCGCCCCGTCGCGCTCACCCTCGACGACGGCGCGCCGATGTCGGTGCGCGTCGACGATCAGCCCGTCGTCTGGTGTCTTCTCAATGCGCTGATCGATGAGCGCACGACGCTCGACTGGTGCAACGCCAGCGCCTTTGCGCGCGTGGGGCGCGTCTTCTGCTGCCACGCGCCGGCCGGCAGTGAGGTGGATCTGTCGATCAACGGCTCGGCGATCACGGTGGAGGCGCCGTCGGGCAAGACGCCGCTGGCCTTCGAGCACGAGGGCGCGATGGTCGTGGTCTGCAACCAGCAGCAGATCGACAGCGCGTACCTGACCGACGAGGCGTTGTATGTCGGCGTGTCGGGGATCGATGGCGACGGCGATCCAATCGCGCACCCGGTCTTCAAGCAGGCGCACCGGTTCGGGAAGGACGGGTCGCACGAGCGGTTGAAGATTGCGGCGCCGGTTCGCAAGCCGGTCCGCCCGACGTTCGGTGACTGGGAAGCCGCGTCCGCGTCGGCGTATGTCGACGGCGAGAGCGACCGGTTCGCGACGATCGGCGGGCCGGCGACGATGGAGTCGCTCGGATCGCCCCACGGCTACGGGTGGATCCGCCTGAACGTGACCAGCGGCGCCGCGCGGAAGGTGCAGGCTGGCTTCTTCGAGGCGTCCGATCGCGTGCACCTGTTCGTCAACGGCAAGGCGACGGACATCTTCGGGCTCGGGCCGGGGGCGTCGGCGTCGTCGCCGACGATCGCGCTGAAGCGCGGGAAGAACACGATCACGCTGCTCGTCGACAACATGGGTCGCGCCGCCGGCGGGGCGTACAACGGCGAGCCCAAGGGCGTATGGGGCCACATCTGGGACGCGGCGCCGATGAAGCTCGGCAAGCCGGCGCTCCAGACGGGCGACCCGGTGTCGCCCCTGACGCTGCGTTCGCCCATCTCGCGTCTGCATCCCGATGACAAGACGCATGCCGAGCGCGCGACGTGGGAGATCATCCACCGGAAGAAGTCGCCGCTGGCGATCGAGATCGACGCAACCGCGATGGCGCCCGCCGGCGCGCCCGCCGCGAGCGGGCTGCTGCTCCTCAACGACCAGCCGATCCACTACTTCACCGAAGGCGGGTGGGATCGCGTGGTGCTCAGCGAGGAGACGCTTACGCGCGGGAAGAACATCATCCAGATCGCGGTGCTCGACGACGGGGCCGACCTCGCGGCGCGTGTCGCCAGGGGCGTGACGGTCTTCGACTGCTCCGGCTGTCTCACGGACACGGCCGAGTGGGCGTTCGCCAAGTGGGAGCCGCCGCTGTCGACCGATTTCAAGAAGGTCTCCAAGGCCGCGGCCTCGCGCATGGCGGGCGCGCCGTGCTGGTGGCGCACGACGTTTGGCGTGAAGCGCACCGATTCGGCGCTGGTCTTCGACGCCGCGGGCCTCTCGAAGGGGCAGATCTTCCTCAACGGCCACAACGTCGGGCGCTACTTCGTGAGCGCCGGGAAGGCGAAGGTGGCCGGGCAGGACCGCTACTACCTGCCCGAGCCTTGGCTCACGACCGACGGCGACAACGAACTGGTGATCTTCGACGAGCACGGCGCCGACCCGACGGGTTCGTCGGTCGCCTACGCCTGACCGTCGTCAGCCTGTCGACTTTGCGCGCCTGCGCTTCGCCATGCGTGTGAGGACGCGGTCGGTCGTGCGCGGCATGAGCGCAGCCAGGTGCATGGTGAATCGCGCCGACGGGCTCGTCCACACCTCGGGGCGGGGTTTCTCGAGGACGCGAACGACGGCGCGGGCGACGCGTTCGGGCGCCTGCATGAAGCGCTCGTTCGTGCGGTCGAAGAGTGTGGCGCCGCGGCTGCGCTCGTCGGCGATGTCGAAGAACTCGGTCTTCGTGCCGACGGGATGCACGGTGGTCACGTGCACGCCTGCCGGCGCGAGCTCGACGCGCATCGCGCGCCCGATGTGGCGCTGCGCCGCCTTGGTGGCGGTGTAGGCGCCGTACCAGGGGATCGGCAGCGCCGCGAGGCACGATGAGCACAGCAGCACATGCCCGGCGCCGGCTTCGAGCATGCGCGGGAGGGCGGGGTCGATGATGTGCATCGAGCCCCAGAAGTTCACCTCGAAGATCTCGCGCAGGTCGGCGCGGCTGGTCTCGTGCATCGGGCGCTCGAAGCCGAAGCCGGCGTTGGCGAAGACGGCGTAGATCGAGCCGAACGCCTCGGCGGTCCGGGCGACGGCGCGGGCGCAGGCGTCGGCGTCAGCGACATCGAGTTCGATCGGCAGTGCGCGTCCACCGGTGGCTTCGATCTCGCGTGCGAGCGATTCGAGGCGATCGAGCCGGCGCGCGGCGATCGCGACGGGCATGCCGGCGCGGGCGCAGGCGAGCGCGCTGGCGCGCCCGATGCCGCTGCTGGCGCCGGTGATGAGGATCGGCCTGCCGGTGAGTGCGATGCGCGCCATGGGTGTCAGGCCAGGAGCGACCGGCCGGTCATCGCCTCGGGTTTCTCGAGGTCGAGCATGTCGAGCGCGGTGGGGACGACATCGGCGAGCCGGCCGTCGTCGCGCAGCCCCAGCCCGCGGAAGGCCTCGCCGACGACGTACAGCGGCACGGGGTAGAGGGTGTGCGCTGTGTGGGGGCTGCCGGTCTCGGGGTTCCACATCTGCTCGGCGTTGCCGTGGTCGGCGGTGACGATGCAGGAGCCCGCGCGCGCGAGCGTCTTCTCGACGATCGCGCCGACGCAGGCGTCCACCGTCTCGCAGGCGGCGATCGCGGCCTCGAGCGAGCCGGTGTGGCCGACCATGTCGGGGTTGGCGAAGTTCACCACGAGGAACGCCTCGCAGTCGGGGGCGTCGAGCCGGCGCAGCACGGCGTCGCGCACGCCGGCGGCGCTCATCTCGGGCTGCAGGTCGTAGGTCGCCACGCGCGGCGACTGGATGATCTCGCGTCGCTCGCCTTCGAAGGGCTCGTCGCGATAGTCGTTGAAGAAGAAGGTGACGTGCGGGAACTTTTCGGTCTCGGCGCAGCGGAACTGGGTGAGGCCGAGGCGCGACAGGTATTCGCCGGCGATGTCGCGCATCTTCGGGGGCTTCGGGAAGGCGACGCGCACGTGGGGATTGATGTCCTGCGCGTAGCCGGTCATCGTGACGAAGCGCAGGTCAAGGCGCTCGCCGCGGTCGAAGCCGGTCGCCCCGGTGTCGGGGGAGGAGTCGACGCGCCCCTCGAAGGCGGGCAGCACGAAGGCGCGACAGAGCTCGCGCGGGCGGTCGCCTCGGTAGTTGTAGAAGATGACAGTGTCGCCATCGGCGATGCGCGACGAGCAGAGTGCCTCCGGGCTGTCGCCGACCATGGTGGGGGTGATGAACTCGTCGCCCTTCTGGCTGGCCCCGGTGGGGTGGTCGTAGTAGCGCTGGGCCGCGTCGCCGGCGAACGAGGCGCGCTCGACGGCGTGTTCGGCGGCCTTTCGTCCGGTCAGGCAGGCGTAGGCGCGCGCGACGCGCTCCCAGCGGTTGTCGCGGTCCATCGCCCAGTAGCGACCGATGACCGAGGCGATGCGCCCGACACCGGTCTCGGCGCACATCCGCTCGACCACGTCGAGGAACCCGGCGCCGGTGAAGGGGCCGGTGTCGCGCCCGTCGGTGAAGCAATGGATGAAGACGCGCTCGGCGCCGAGGTCGCGGCAGAGGCGCAGGCACGCCTCGAGGTGCGTCAGCAGGCCATGCACACCGGCGTCGGAGCAGATGCCCATCAGGTGGACGGCGGCGCCGGCGGTGACGGCCTCGCGCACGGAGCCGGCGAGGGCCTCGTTCTCGGCGAAGGCGCCGGTGCGGGCCGCCTTGCTGATGCGGACGGAATCCTGATCGACGATCCGCCCGGCGCCGAGGTTCTGGTGCCCGACCTCGCTGTTGCCCATCGTGCCCTCGGGCAGGCCGACGTCCTCGGCGCTGGTGCGGATGAGCGTGCGCGGCCAGTCGCGCCGGAGGCGGTCGTCGACCGGGGTCGCGGCGAGATGGATCGCGTTGAAATCGTCGTGCTCGGCGTGGGGGTTCTCACCCCATCCGTCGCGCACGATGAGCACGAGCGGAGCGTTCACAACAGAAGAATTCTAGTCGGCCATCGCGCCAGTCTAGCCGTCGGGGGGCGGCCTCCGGGCGTGTCGCGCGTCCCACGGTTCGCAAGGAGTTGTCCGGACTTGCGGACCCGGCCCGCCTCAGGGATTCCTGCAGGAACCGGTGGTGCGGAGGGGCGAATAGGGCCCCCATGACGGTGCGCGACGGACCGCGCATCGCGTGCCGATTCCCCTCCATCGGACGAGCGAGAAGCACCTTGAACATGATGATCTCGGCGCGCCTGGGCGCGCTGTGTCTTGCGGCCGGCGCCGCCTCCGCAGCGAGCGGCGCCTTCGTGGATCCCTTCGCCGCCGCGGCGCTGAGTGAACCGGAAGACCTCACCCACGACGGGATCGTGGACAGCCGCGACCTGGCGCTTGTGCTTGGCGAATACGGCCGGCGCATCACAGGCGGGCCGGACATCAACGCGGACGGCATCGTCGACACGCTCGACATGTCGCTCGTGCTGGGCGCCTGGTCGCACGTGCGGACGATCCGCGCCCGGCATGTCGGCGGCGACGCGAGCGGGTGGCGCGTCTACGTGGACAGCGTCATCGATATCGAGCGATCTCCGCTCCGGGCCGACTGGACGCGCATCTGGGCGCTGGATCTCGAGACCGGGCAGGTGCTCGGCTTCGATGTCGACGTGTATCTCGAGGCGGCGGACGCGGTGCTGCGCTCGCGGAACTGGGCGGGCCCGCGCGACTGGCATTGACGCTTAGCCGAGGCGCCCGAGGAGGGCGTCGAGCTCGAAGGCGTTGCCGGGCTCGCGCGCCTCGGTCCACTTCACGACGCCGTCCGCCCCGATGACGACCGTGCCACGCTGGGCGACGTTGAGGTCCGCCCAGTAGAGGCCGTACGCGCGGCAGACCTGGCGGTGCATGTCGGCGAGCAGGGGGATTGCGAGGCCCTCCTGCTCGGCGAAGGCCTTGTGGGCGGCGAAGGAGTCGCAGGAGATCCCCACCACGGTGGCGCCCTTGCCGGTGAACTTCGCCAGATCGCGCGAGAGGCAGGCCATCTCCGACGTGCAGACGCTCGTGAAGTCGAGCGGATAGAACGAGAGCACGACATCGCCCCCGTTGGCGAGCAGCGACTTCAGGCTGACCTCGTCGCGATTTTGGTCGAGAAGGGTGAAGTCGGGGGCGGTCTCGCCGGCGGCGATCGGGGTGTCGCGCGGCGTGAGATGATCGTTGCGCATTGCGGGCTCCGGTGACAGGGGCGGTGGTGGCGTGACGCCTGTGGCTTTCGACGGCCGGGCGGGCGCGGATGATACGGCCCCACCCGATCATGGCGGTCGGTGTCGGCCGGGGGTATGCTCGCTCGGGCGCGCGGAGCGCGCCCGGGATCGAACGGAGGCGCATCCCATGGCGACCGTCATGACGCTGAAGGACCGGTACGAGGAAGTGTGCGAGCGCGTGTCGAGCGCCGCCGCGCGCTCAGGGCGAACCGAGCGCGACATCCTCGTCGTCGCGGTGAGCAAGTACGCCGAGGTCGAGCAGATCCTCGAACTCATCCGCCTGGGGCACCAGGATTTCGGCGAAAGCCGCGTGCAGCAGTTGCTGCAGCGCAAGGCGATGATCGACGAGTGGCTGCAGCGCCGGCAGACGCTGCCGACGGTGGCCGAGGAGGCGCGGGGTCGCTCCGGCGTGCTCGGCGAGGACCGCTCGCCCGACGAGGTGCGCTGGCACCTGATCGGCGAGCTCCAGCGCAACAAGGTGCGGAAGATCCTCGAAGAGGTGCGCCTGATCCACAGCGTGGATTCCCTGCGCGTCAGCGAGGAGATCCAGACCGCGGCCCTCAAGCGCGAGGAGCCCGTCGAGGTGCTGCTGCAGGTCAACTGCTCGGGCGAGACGGGCAAGCACGGCGTCGCGCTGCCGGCGGCCATCCACGTCGCCGAGCAGATCGACGCGACGACCTATGTGCACCTCCGTGGCATCATGACGATGGCGCCCTACAGCGAGAACCCCGAGGACTCGCGGGCGACATTCGAGCGCGGGCGCGAGTGCTTCGAGGAGATCCGAGACGCCGGCATTGCGCCGGGGCGGTTCAACATCCTCTCGATGGGCATGAGTGGGGACTACGAGGTCGCGATCGATTGCGGCGCCAACCTCGTGCGCATCGGCTCGGCCCTCTTCGAGGGCGCCGACGACCACGCCGAGGACGAGCCGGAGGCCTGAAGCCGGTCAGCCCGGCCGCGTCCAGGCGGTGTCGGGGTCTTTCTCGAACCCGGTTGCGCTCTGCTTGATGCAGCGCAGGCAGACGATGGACTCCGGGAACGCATCGCTGCGCCAGGCGGGCTGACTGCGCCGCTCCATGCACATGGTGCAGACCGTCTCCTCGGGCTCGTCGGCGAGGCGCGCGATCGGCGGGGCCCCGTCGAGCACCACCTGCTGATAGGCGACGGTCAGGCACTTCGTGCAGAGCAGATGCCCCCGGTGGCCCTCGATCATGGGACGGTCGTCGGCCCAGGGCTGGCGGCAGAAGTCACACTTGAAGAAGGCCATGCCCTCTGCGGATTCGTCGTGCATGGGGGGAGCCTAGGGCCGCCCGAGCCGCGTGCGTTTGCACGCGGGCCGCGCCCGAGCACGGCACGACGAGCGTTCGAGACCTGGAAGCAGGAGGAGCCGCCTTCGTCCGCTCGTGCGGACACCTCGCTCCTGGCGGGGGGAGAGGAGGCAGGGGTGTTACGCCAGCCTTGCCGCCATCGCGCCGCCGCGCATGCGGGTGCGGTTCATGTAGGCCTGGAGGCTGCGTCCGGGGCAGGCGGTGGGGGCCAGTTCCTGGTGCGTCTTCACCTCGTGGATGGGGACGCGATATTGGCGCCCGAGGGCGACGACGAGGGCGTCGAGCGCCGCGACCTGGCGCTGTGTCGGGCTCTGCACCTCGAAGTTGCCGAGGCACATGACGCCGATGTTGCCGGGGTTCTGATTGGCGACATGGGCGCCCTGCCAGTTGAGGGTGCGCCCCTCCCAGACGCCGCCGGTCGGATCGACGATGTAGTGGTAACCGATGTCGCCCCAACCCTGGTTGTCCTGGTGGAGGCGCCGGATGAGGTCGATGCGCGCGGCGGCGTCGGCGCGACCGGCGATGCTGACCGGGGGCATGCCGTCGTGGTGAATCGTGATGCGGCGCAGCGGGCTCTGGCGGTCCATGCGCGCGGGCACGATGCCGGCGGTCGCCCAGCTGGAGCGAGGGTTGACGCGCAGGGGGCCGAGCGGCGCGGCTTCGGGCTCGCGCGCAGCGGGCGTCGGCGTCGGCTCGGCCGGCCAGGATCGCATGTTCTGGCTGGGCGACATGGGCACATCGCTGGGCCAGAGCGGGCTGGGCAGCGAGGCGGTGCGCTTGGCGCCTGCGCAGCCGGCGAGCAGGGCGAGGGCGGCGAGGCCGCCGCCGGCGCGGATGGCGTCGCGGCGCGACAGGGCGCGCGCGTCTGGCGCACGGACGATCAGCGTGTCACGGGCGTCGGCCACATCCACTCCATCGGCATGCGGGTCGCGCGGACTCCAGAGGCCTGCGGGCGCCGAGGCCGCGCTTCGGCGACGTGCGGCATCCAACGCAAAAGCCCCCCGGGGAACACCGGAGGGCTTGAGCATATCGCGCAGGTCGGAGAGGAGGATTCCGATTCCGCAGTTCGTACGACGGGCGGGGGGCGGAGTTCGCGCGAGGCATGCCCGGTCGTGGATTTTTTTGTGGCGGTTGCGCTAAGAGCGGGTTTGAATCGTCTTCAAGGGCCTCCCGGAGGGTTGGGAGGCGGTCAGGCGGGGCTACCATCGCGTCCGCTCGATCATCTGAGCTGGCGGAGGGACCCCCATGACGACGCTGCAGGCGAGATCCGCCCCTCGAGCGGACCAGGAGCACGACAGGCCGGCCGGTCGGGCGCCGGATCCAGCGCGAGGTGACACGGTGTCGAAGGCGGATGTCCTGATCGTCGAGGACGACGCGGAGATCGCGGAGCTGATCCGGTTCCACGCGGAGCGTGAGGGCTACCGGACGCGCATCGCCCGGAGCGGACGCGATGCGCTCGACCAGGTGCAGAAGCGCCGCCCCGACCTGCTGGTGCTCGACATCATGCTGCCCGATCTCGACGGCCTCGAGGTGACCCGGCGCCTGAAGCGCGACGGCGGGACGAGCGGGGTGTCGATTCTGATCGTTTCAGCGCGCGGCGAGGAGGCGGACATCGTCAGCGGGCTCGAGCTGGGCGCTGACGACTATGTGACCAAGCCCTTCAGCCCGCGCGTGCTGATCGTGCGCGTCCGCAGCCTGCTTCGCCGGCGCGACGAGGCCCCCGGCGCGCCGGACGCGTCGATGACGCTCGCCGGCGGGCGCCTGGTGATCGATCCCGCCCAGCACACCTGCGAGGTGGGCGGGGCGCCGGTGCACCTGACGCTGACGGAGTTCCGCCTGCTGCACTTCCTCGCCCAGCGGCCCGGGTTCGTGCGCACGCGCGACCAGATCGTCGCGGCGGTGCGGGGCGAGGGGACGGTGCTCTCCAGCCGCGCCGTCGATGTGCATGTCGCGAGCCTGCGGCGGAAGCTCGGCGAGCACTCGTGGATGGTTGAGACCGTGCGCGGCGTCGGCTACCGCTTTGCGCCCGAGCGATCCGACGGGTCGGGCGACGAGTGATCGGGCGCCCGGCGCTCGGTCGGGCATAATCCCTGCATGATCGCCCCACGCCGCCCCGGCGTCATCGCGCGCCTTGGCGTCATCACGCTGCTGGTGGAACTGATTGCCCTGTCGGGGGTGTGGATGCTTTCGGCGCGCGCGACGCGCGCGGCGGAGACGGCGGCGCTGGCGTCGTGGTCGGGGGGGTTGATCAGGACGCTCGTCGACGACTACGCGCCGCTGATGCGCGAGGAGCGGCTGGACGAACTCCGCACGCGCGTGGCGGCCGACGCGTCGCGCCTCGGCGCACGCCTGACAGTGGCGCGCCTCGACGGCGGGGTGCTGGCCGACAGCGTGGCGGGCGCCGCACGCGCGGTGTCGATCCGCCACGACCCGGAGGTGGTCCAGGCGCTCGAGGCGGGCGAAGGCGCGGCGGTGCGCGACGGCGTGCGCGAGCGCGAGGCGGTGTGCGTGGCGCGGCGCTTCGAGCGCGACGGGGCGTCGGGGCTGGTGCGGTACGCGGCGGACGCCTACCCGATGGCCGAAGCACGCCGGCTGGCCTTCGGGGCGGTGTGGCCCCCGGGGCTCGCGCTGGTCGTCGCGACGGCGGGGCTCTTCTGGTTCGCCGGCGCGAGGATGAGCGCATCGATCCGGCGCATGGAGCGCGAGGTGAAGGCGGTGGTCGGCGGCGAATTGGCGATGCGCCTCAAGCGCCCGTCGTCGGACGATTTGGCGCCGCTGGCGCGCGCTGTCAACGAGGCGCTGGACGCGATGCAGGCGGAGATCGACCGCCGGCGCATGAAGCACCGCAAGGCGCGCGCGGTCGTGCGTTCGATGCCCGGCGCGGTGATCGCGCTCGATGTGGAGCAGCGTGTCCTGAGCGTGAATCGGGCGGGCGAGCGCCTGCTCCAGCTCAAGGAGCGCGCGGTGCGGGGGCGTCTGATCCAAGAGGTCGTGCGCGAGGCCGAGCTGCACCGGTTCATCCAGGGCGCGTTCGAGACCGAGTCGCCGACGTCTGATGAGTTCGATCTGGATTCCGAGCCTCGCACGACAGTGCAGGCGGCCAGCCGCACGCTGCGCGACCCCGAGGGCGAGCCGGTGGGGCGCGTCATCGTGCTCCAGGACATCACGATCCTGCGCCGGCTCGAGCGGATGCGCCGCGATTTCGCGGCGAACGTGTCGCACGAGCTGCGGACGCCGATCACGAACATCAAGGGCTACATCGAGACGCTGCAGGAAATGCAGGGCGACGACCCCGCGCAGGCGGCGCGTTTCCTGGCGATCGTGTCGCGGAACGTCGACCGGCTCTCGATGATCGTCGAGGGGATGCTGGACCTTGCGCGCCTGGAGGATCCCGCGGCGGCGGGCGCGCCGGAGCTGTCCGAAACGCCCGCGAGCGCCGTCATCGACAGCGTGTGCGCGCAGCTTCGGGAGGCGGCCGAGGCGCGGGGTGTGCGCCTCGATGTCACGATCGCGCCGGAGGCGCACGCGCGGATGAATGCGCGTCTCATCGAGCAGGCGGTGCAGAACCTGGTGGCGAACGCGATCAAGTACGGGCGCGAGGGTGGCGCGGTGCGCGTCGGGGCGCAGATGACGACCGATGAAGAGGGGGCCGGCGAGGCGCTCGAGATCGCGGTGGAAGACGACGGCCCGGGCATCGAGAAGCGACACCAGGAACGGATCTTCGAGCGGTTCTACCGGGCGGATCCGTCGCGCAGTCGCGACGCCGCGGGCGGCGGGGCGGGGCTCGGGCTGGCGATCGTGAAGCACATCGCGCGTCTGCACGGCGGTCGGGTGGGCGTCACGAGCGCCGTGGGGCAGGGAAGCCGCTTCTGGATGCGGATTCCGGCGGCCGGCCCGCGTGAGGCGGGCGGCCCCGAGGGGGCGTCGGAGGCCGGCAAAGGGGGGTGATCGGCAACCTCAACCGATTGCCACGCGGCGCTAGCGCAATCTTCATGCTCTGGAGCGAGTCTCCCGCTCGAAGCGAGCCAGCGGGCGCGCTTTCATTTGGTGTCCTCACACCCACCCCCCCACACGATCGAGGGAGATCGAAGACATGATGACGCGTTTCTTCCGCGTTGCTGCCGCTGTTGGTCTTGTCGCGGCGTTCGCCGGCGCTCCGGCGGAGGCCCAGCGTGGTCGCCTGAGCGGCAGCATTGTGATTGATGGTTCGTCCACCGTGTACCCGATCACCGAGGCCGTGGCCGAGGAGTTCGCGAGCGTGCAGCCGCGCGTTCGCGTGCAGGTCGGCGTTTCCGGCACCGGCGGTGGCTTCAAGAAGTTCGCGGTTGGTGAGACGGACATCTCCGACGCCTCGCGCCCGATCAAGGCGAGCGAACTCGACGCCGCGCGTTCGAACGGCATCAACTTCGTCGAGATCCCGGTGGCGTACGACGGTCTTTCGATCATCGTCAGCAAGACCAACACGTTCGTCGATCACCTCACGGTCGAAGAGCTGCAGAAGATCTACCTCGACGGCATGGGCGGCAAGACCTGGGCGGACATCCGCGCCGGCTGGCCGAACGAGCCGATCGCGCTGTTCAGCCCCGGCACCGACTCGGGCACCTTTGACTACTTCAAGGAGGTCGTCGCCGGCAAGGACGGCTCGATCCGCAGCGACATGACCGTTTCGGAGGATGACAACGTGCTCGTCCGCGGCGTGATCGGCAACGCGAACGCGATCGGCTACTTCGGCGCCGCGTACTACTTCGAGAACATGGACAAGCTCCGCGCGATTCCGATCGTGAACCCGGACACCGGCGCCAAGGTGCTGCCGACGCCGGAGACGATCGAGGGCGGCGACTACGCCCCCTTCAGCCGCCCGCTGTTCATCTACGTGTCGATGGAGTCGGCGAAGCGTCCTGAGGTGAAGGCGTTCGTGGACTTCTACCTCGACAACGCCGCGGAGCTTGCCGCGGAAGTCGGCTACGTCGCGCTGCCGTCGTCGGTGTACGAGGCGGCCCGTCGCGCGTTCGAGACCGGCAAGACCGGCACGCGCTACCTCGACTCGAACGGCGAGAAGGTGCACAAGTCGGTGACCGAGCTCTTCCGTTGAACACGATTCGGGTCGTTCTGACCCGTTCTGTTTGCTGATGACGCGGAGCCGCCCCCCGACGCGCGGGGGGCGGCTTCCCGCGTTCCTGCGACACGGCGCACGCGGAGGGGTGTGC